>NZ_CP022413.2:2790000-3065949 GCF_002222595.2 Blautia hansenii DSM 20583 | reverse complement strand
TTCTCCTAAATCAGTATTCTATGCCGGTTTTAAAACACAAAAATATATGATTGACTGATTACCTCATTCAACCATAGGCAAAAAAAAGTATTATTATCTATATAATATAATAAAAAAGAAGTTTTATCAATGAAAAATTAAAAATCCGGTGTTTAAGGTAATGTTGGTATGTGGAAAACTTTTTTGTTTACATTATATATAGAAAGAATAATTCAAAAAATGTGAAAAAAAGAGGAAAAAATGGATATGTGTGCATGTGGATAGGAGTATGTGGAAAGTGAGGACAAGATTTATGGAAAACCATGTGGAAAAATAGGAATGTGAAAAATGTGTATAACGTAAAATACATAATCCACATGTCGAAAAACCTTGAAAAATAAGGATTTTTAAAAATATAAGGGGAAAGAATGTGAATATCTGGTATAAGTTATCCACATGTTATCCACATTTTGTGGATAAAGGGATTGGGAGGAAAAAAATGTGAATAACTGTGTGTATAGGAAAATGGATAAATTTAGTTAGCGGGAAATAGAGATATTTTGATGTGGACAGATTGTGGAAGCCGTGTGGATGGTCAAAACCGTGGAAAAAACCGCAGAAAACACAAATAAGTGCTTGACGAAACAAGGGTTTCTGAATATAATTGAAATGATGTTTTCTATCACGCATAACTAGAAGTGACATCTAATTAAATTGTATCGGAAAGATGTCCATTAATATAAGGGAGGTGCCTTGAATATGAAAATGACATTTCAGCCTAAAAAAAGACAGCGTTCCAAAGTTCATGGATTTAGAGCTAGAATGAGCAGTGCTGGCGGAAGAAAAGTTTTAGCTGCTAGAAGAGCAAAAGGAAGAAAAAAATTATCAGCTTAAGACCGCAGACATGTGGTCTTTTCTTCTCTTTGCGGTAAAGGATAGAGTATGAAGTATTCAGAATCATTAAAGAAAAACAACGATTTTCAACTGGTTTACAAAACGGGAACATCGTATGCAAATCGTTATCTGGTTATGTATTTAAAGGAAAACCAGTTGAGTCGTAACAGAATTGGTATATCCGTAAGTAAAAAAGTCGGCAACAGTGTAGTAAGGCATCATTTGACACGTTTAATAAGAGAAAGCTACCGTTTGAACGAAGAAAAGTTTTGTTGTGGATATGATATTGTTGTAGTGGTAAGAGTGAATGGAAAAAATCAGAATTACCATTCTTTAGAGAGCGCCCTTCTTCATTTAGGAAGGCTGCACAAGGTTGTGAGAAGTAAAGAGAATGAAAAAAATACTAATAATATTGATTAAAGGTTATCAGAAGTATTTATCTCCTTTAAAAAGAACATGTTGCCCGTATATACCCACATGTTCTCAGTATGGATTGGAAGCGATTGAAAAATACGGTGCGGTAAAAGGAAGTCTTTTGGCTGCATGGCGAATATTAAGATGCAACCCTTTTTCTAAGGGGGGCTATGATCCTGTGCCGTGATGGATTAGGAGATAAAGGTCAAGAAGGAGGATTATTGTTTTGGGTGTGTTACTAACGAAGAGTACCATGCCGATTGTTAACTGGGTAGCAGAAGTGCTTGGCTGGCTGATGAACGGCATTTACAGCATTGGAGTGCATAACTTAGGTTTATGTATTATTATCTTTACTCTTGTCATTTATGCGTTTATGACTCCATTGCAGATTAAACAGCAGAAATTCGCAAAAATGAATGCGGTTATGGCTCCTGAATTACAGAATATTCAGAAGAAATACAGAGGGAAAAAGGATCAGAATTCACAGTTAAAAATGCAGGAAGAAACCATGGGCGTATATGAAAAATACGGTGTTTCTCCAACGGGAAGTTGTTTACAGATGTTAATTCAGATGCCGATTTTCTTCGCATTATATCAGGTTATTATTAAAATTCCCGGATATATCGGAGGAATTAAGGATGTATTTGCATCAGCAGTTTCTCACATTACAGATGTAAGCGGTTATTCTGATATTATTTTTCAGTTTGTTAAGGATAATGCGATTAAAAATAGCTATATTCCAATGTCAGGAAAATTAAGCAGCGACCATGTGGTTGACTTCTTATACAGTCTTTCTCCTGCACAGTGGGACAAACTGGCAGATGTTGATAAATTTCAGGGATTTGCCGATGTTTTAAATCAGACAGCAGATCAGCTGCATCCAATGCAGAATTTCCTTGGACTTAACATTGCAGATAACCCATGGGCGTTAATTCAGTCCGGATGGTCTACACAGCATTATCTGTTGATTTTTGCAGCAGTTTTAATTCCTGTATTGGCATGGGGAACACAGGTGCTGAATATGAAGCTTGTTCAGACAGCATCTAACACAAGTAATGGTACACCATCTCAGATGGAAACAACTATGAAAACAATGAATACTTTTATGCCATTGATGACAGCATTTATCTGTTTCACATTCCCTGTAGGTATTGGTATTTATTGGATTATCGGTGCGGTTATCAGAAGTGTGCAGCAGGTTGTTATTAACAGACATCTGAATAATATGAATATAGATGAATTTATTCAGAAGAATAAAGCAAAAATGGATAAGAAAAAGGCAAAATTAGGTGTTACTTCTCAGAATATCAGCCAACAGGCAAAGATGAATGTGCGTAACATTGAAGAGCCAAAGAGAAAAACCATTGCAGATAAGAGCAATTCTGTAAAAAATACAGCAGCATATACAGCCGAAGTTCCAAAAACAAAGCCGGGAAGTCTGGCGTCAAAGGCTAATATGGTAGCACAGTTTGATGCAAATAACAAAGGGAAAAAGAAATAGAAGGTAAGGGGGAAAAAAGATGGAATTCAGAGAGTTTTCTGCCAAAACAGTAGACGAAGCCATTACAAAGGCAAGTCTTGAATTTGAAGTATCCAGTGAAAACCTTGAAATTCAGATTGTTTCTGAGGGAAAAGCAGGATTTTTAGGTTTCGGTGCAAAGCCGGCAATTATTAAAGCGGCAAAAAAAGAAGTTGAAAAATCCTTACCAAAGGAACCAAAGAAAAAACCGGTTGAAAAAGTTAAGGAAGAGGTAAAGCCGGTAAAACCAGCTGAACCTGAAATTGTAAAAGAGATTGAAAAAGAAACAGAAGCGCCACGTGAAGAAAAGAAAGTTGTGGTAAGAAGCGAAGAAGAAATTGCAAATATGAAAGCAGAAGCAGAAAAATTCTTGAGCGGAGTTTTCAAAGCCATGAATATGGAAGTGGAAATTAAAATGGAATATAAAGCTTCTGAGGGAAATCTTGATATTGAATTTATCGGACATGACATGGGTATTCTTATCGGTAAGAGAGGACAGACTTTAGACTCCTTACAGTACCTTACCAGTCTGGTAGTAAATAAAGGAACACAGGGGTATGTTCGTGTAAAACTTGATACAGAGGATTACCGTAACAGAAGAAAAGAAACTTTGGAAAATCTTGCAAGAAGTATTGCTTACAAAGTAAGAAAAACAAGAAAAACTGTTTCTCTTGAGCCAATGAACCCTTATGAAAGAAGAATTATTCATTCTGCATTACAGGGAAATCGCTATGTAGAAACTTACAGCGAAGGAAACGAACCATATCGTCATGTGGTAGTAAAACTGAAAAACAGACAGTAAACAGATTATTCTAGGTGAAAGCGTGAATAATAGGGGAAATCCCTGCGCTTTTTCCTAGAATTTTTTTATTAAAAATAATTAGTTATCTTATATCAAAAGAAGGGAGAAAATTATGGCAGATACCATTGCAGCTGTTGCGACAGCTATGACTGCATCGGGAATTGGAATTATCCGTATCAGCGGCCCAAAGAGCAGGGAAATTGCAGGTAAAATATATCGCTCCAAAGGCGGAAAAAAGCGAATTGAGAATGTTCCCTCACACACCATTCAGTATGGATTTATCTGTGATGAGGATGAAATAATAGATGAAGTTCTGGTTATGGTTATGGACGCACCCAGAAGCTATACAGGAGAAAATACAGTAGAAATTGACTGCCATGGCGGTGTTCTTGCTATGAAAAGAGTGCTGGAAACTGTGGTGAAATACGGAGCAAGACCGGCAGAGCCAGGAGAATTTACAAAGCGTGCATTTTTAAACGGAAGGATTGATTTGTCTCAGGCAGAGGCGGTTATTGACGTAATCAATGCAAAAAATGAATACGCATTAAAGAGCTCTATAAGCCAGTTAAGGGGAAATATACAAAGAGTTATTAAGGAAATCAGACAGGGAATTATCTATCAGATTGCCTATATTGAGTCAGCTTTAGATGATCCGGAGCATATCAGTATTGATGGATACGGAGATACTTTAAAAGGAGAAATCAGTCTGTTAAAAGAGAAATTAAACGGGCTTTTAGATACAGTAAGAGAAGGAAAACTCATGAAGGAAGGCATTAAAACGGTTATTGTAGGAAAGCCGAATGCGGGAAAATCTTCTCTTTTAAATCTGCTTGTGGGAGAGGAAAGAGCCATTGTAACGGACATTGCCGGAACTACCAGAGACATACTGGAAGAAACCATTGTGCTTCATGGAATTTCTCTTAGAATGATTGATACGGCAGGCATTCGTGATACGGATGATGTAGTAGAAAAAATTGGTGTAAAGAAGGCTGTGGAAAATGCAAAAGATGCGGATTTAATCCTTTATGTAGTAGACTCCTCTGTGCCTTTAGATGAGAATGATAAAGAGATTATCGAGCTTTTAAAAGACAAAAAAGCCATTGTTATTTTAAATAAAATGGACTTGCAGCAACAGGTTACGGAAGAGGATTTAAAGGAGAAAACCAACCATCCGGTAGTTGCTGTTTCTGCAAAGGAAGAGGAAGGAATTGAGTTTTTAGAGGCAAAGATTAAAGAGATGTTTTTTGAAGGAAATTTATCTTTTAATGATGAAATTTATATTACAAATATGCGTCATAAGGCAGCCATTGAGGATGCAAAAAGAAGTCTGGAGCTGGTGGAAAACAGCATTGAAATGCAGATGCCGGAAGACTTCTTCTCCATTGATTTAATGAATGCTTATGAGGCTTTGGGAAGCATTATCGGTGAGTCTGTGGGAGAGGATTTAGTAAATGAAATTTTCTCCAAGTTTTGCACAGGAAAATAGAAAAAAGCAAAAAAATGTGGATAACTTCTTAAAAAACAGAAAGAAATGTAGAAAGGAAATCCAAAATGAGTGTACTAACAGAAAATTATGATGTGGCGATTGTAGGAGCAGGACATGCAGGATGTGAGGCAGCGCTTGCCTGTGCCAGACTTGGCTTGGAAACCATTATGTTTACCGTAAGTGTAGACAGCATTGCTCTGATGCCCTGTAACCCGAATATTGGCGGAAGCTCTAAAGGTCATTTGGTAAAAGAAATTGACGCCTTGGGCGGAGAAATGGGCAAAAATATTGATAAGACCTTTATTCAGTCTAAGATGCTGAACGTGTCAAAAGGACCGGCAGTACATTCTCTGCGTGCGCAGGCTGATAAGCAGGAATACACAAGAGAAATGCGAAAAACACTGGAAAATACAGAGCATCTCACTATTCGTCAGGCCGAAGTTACGAAAATTATGGCAGAAGACGGTGTAGTAAAAGGTGTAAAAACCTATTCAGGAGCAGAATACCGCACAAAAGCGGTTGTTTTGTGTACGGGAACTTATTTAAAAGCCAGATGTATCTATGGCGATATCAGCAATGAAACAGGACCAAACGGATTACAGGCAGCGAATTACCTGACAAATTCTTTAAAAGAGCTGGGGATTGAAATGTATCGCTTTAAGACAGGAACACCGGCTCGTATTGATAAGAGAAGCATTGATTTTTCAAAGATGGAAGAGCAGTTCGGAGACGAAAGAGTTGTGCCGTTTTCTTTCTCTACCAATCCGGAAGACGTACAGATTGACCAGATATCTTGCTGGCTGACCTATACAAATGAAAAGACACATGAGATTATCAGAAATAACTTAGACCGCTCTCCTTTATACTCCGGAATGATTGAGGGAACAGGTCCTCGTTACTGTCCTTCTATTGAAGATAAGGTAGTAAAGTTTGCAGATAAAAATCGCCATCAGGTATTTATTGAACCGGAAGGATTGTCTACAAATGAGATGTATATAGGAGGAATGTCAAGCTCCTTACCGGAGGATGTGCAGTATGAAATGTACCATTCTGTACCGGGGCTGGAGAATGCAAAAATCGTGCGAAATGCCTATGCAATCGAGTATGACTGTATTGATGCAAGACAGTTATATCCGACTTTAGAATTTAAAAATATTAAGGGATTGTTCTCCGGCGGACAGTTTAACGGAAGCTCAGGATACGAGGAGGCGGCAGCCCAGGGACTGGTAGCCGGTATCAATGCAGCCATGGAAGTCTTAGGCCGTGAGCAGCTGGTTTTAGACCGTTCAGAGTCTTATATCGGTGTGCTAATTGATGATTTGGTAACGAAAGAAAACCGTGAACCTTACCGTATGATGACAAGCCGTGCAGAATATCGTCTGCTGTTAAGACAGGACAATGCAGACCTTCGTCTGAGGGAAAAAGGATATCAGGTTGGGCTTGTAACACAGGAGCAATATGATTATATTCAGTGGAAAAAAGAGAAAATTGAAGAAGAAACACAGCGTATGGAGCATATACATGTAGGGGCTGTAAAAGAGGTACAGGAGCTTTTACAGCAGTATGGAAGCACTCCTTTGAAGAATGGAATTTCTCTGGGAGATTTAATCAGAAGACCGGAATTATCGTATGATATTGTAGCTCCTTTAGATAAAAAAAGACCGGAATTACCTTATGATGTAAGGGAACAAATCAACATTAACATCAAGTATGACGGGTATATCAGACGCCAGCTAAAGCAGGTAGAAGGCTTTAAAAAGCTGGAAAATAAGAAGCTTCCAAAGGATATTGATTACGATGCAATCAGCGGACTTCGCATTGAAGCAAAGCAAAAATTAAACGCATATCGTCCGATTTCCATAGGTCAGGCATCCAGAATTGCAGGGGTTTCTCCGGCTGATATTTCTGTTTTACTGGTTTATATGGAGTCTTATCGCAGAGGAAAATAGAGGAGAAGAAGGGCATGAATTACGATTTAACTATTCTGGAAGAAGGCTGTAAGGAGTATGGAATACAGTTAAATGAAGAACAAAAAAAGCAGTTTGTGCAGTATTATGAGCTTTTGATTGAGTGGAATAAGGTAATGAATTTGACCGGAATTACGGATTTTGAAGAGGTTCTTTTAAAGCATTTTGTGGATAGTCTTTCTATTGCAAAAGGGTTGGATATGACTAAGATTTCTACCTGTATTGATGTGGGAACAGGAGCAGGATTTCCGGGAATTCCTCTTAAAATTGCCTTTCCTCATCTTCAGATTACGCTTCTGGACTCTCTGAATAAAAGGCTGAATTTCTTAAATGAAGTCATAGAAAAATTGGGACTTAGCGGCATTCAAACCGTTCATGGAAGGGCAGAAGATGCAGCCAGAAAGGCTGAACACAGAGAGAAATATGATTTAAGCGTATCAAGAGCAGTGTCCCGTCTGGCGTCTTTAAGCGAGTATTGTATGCCTTATGTAAAGGCAGGAGGATACTTTGTATCCTACAAGTCAGGGAAGGCGGCAGAGGAGGTTTCAGAGGCTAAGAAAGCTATTTCTGTTCTGGGCGGAAGGTTGGAAAAGGAAGTGGATTTTAAACTGTATCAGACGGATATGGACAGAACATTGGTGATGATTAAGAAGGTAAAAAGCACACCGAAGAAATATCCGAGAAAAGCAGGAACTCCAACAAAAGAACCAATTTTATAGAAAATGAAAAGGTCGTTGATTTTATCGTAGAATAAGGTCAGCGATCTTTTTTTATTTCACAAAAAAAACACAGTCTTACCTAATTTTTATCACATTTTTTCCATAGAATGGAAAAGACAAAGAAGTTTTAGAAGAAGAATATATTGTCAAAAAAGGAGGGAATATTTTGATTGAAGTAAAAAATCTAGTAAAAAAATATGGTGACCATACAGCGGTAGACCACTTGAATTTTACAGTGGAAAAAGGAAAAATTTACGGCTTTCTCGGACCAAACGGAGCAGGAAAATCGACTACAATGAACATGATTACCGGATATATTGCTTCTACGGAAGGGGAAATTCTCATTGACGGTCACAATATTTTGGATGAGCCGGAAGTAGCAAAGAAAAAAATCGGATATCTGCCGGAAATACCACCTTTGTATCAGGATATGACGGTATTGGAATATTTAAAATTTGCTGCTGAGTTGAAGGCTATTCCGAAAGAAAAAAGAGAAAAGAATATCAAAGAAGTTATGTCAACTACTAAGCTGGAAGATATGAAACGAAGATTGATTAAAAATCTTTCGAAAGGATATAAACAGCGTGTTGGTCTGGCACAGGCTCTTTTAGGATATCCAGAGGTTATTATTTTAGATGAGCCAACCGTAGGATTAGACCCAAAGCAGATTATTGAAATTCGAGATTTGATAAAAAGCCTTGGACAGAAGCATACAGTTATTTTAAGTTCCCATATTCTTTCTGAGGTTAGTGCAGTTTGTGATCATGTTTTGATTATTGATAAGGGGAAATTAGTTGCCAGTGATACACCGGAAAATTTAAGTAAGGTGATGACGGGGATGAATTCTCTGGAGCTTACTGTAAAAGGAGAAGAAGCTGTTATTCGAGATGCTCTTGGTATGGTAGAGAATATTGAAAATATTGCATATCATAGTTCCATGACAGAAGGTGCGCATGATTTTACTATAAAGATTTCAGGAGATATGGATATGAGAGAAAATATCTTTTTTGCGCTTTCTGAAGTGAAATGTCCAATTCTTCGTATGCAGCCTACAAATATGTCTTTGGAAGAAGTGTTCCTGAAGCTGACAAATGACGAGGGAAAAATGCGAGATAAGGAAATGGAAGGAGAACAATAAATATGCTGGCAGTCTATAAGAAAGAATTGAGGAGTTATTTAACTTCAATGGTAGGATATGTATTTATTGCATTTGTTTTGTTGATATTGGGCATTTATTTTACTGCCTACAATTTGCAATATGCAAGTCCTGATTTTGGGGCAACATTAAGCTCTGTTACTTTTTTATTTTTGGTTATTACACCGATTTTAACGATGAGAATATTGGCGGAGGAAAAGAAAAATCGAACAGATCAGCTTCTTTTAACAGCTCCTGTTTCTGTGTGGAAGGTTATTTTAGGTAAATATTTAAGTATGGTGACTATTTATGCCATACCTGTTGTTATAAGCGCCTTTTATCCATTAATTATGGGAAGATATGGAGTTATATCATATCCTATGGCTTATGTGGCTGTGATTGGATTTTTCTTTTTGGGATGTGCTCAAATTGCTGTGGGCTTGTTTCTTTCTTCTGTTACAGAAAGTCAGGTCATTGCAGCTGTATTGACTTTTGGAATTTTATTCTGCAGTTATATGATGGATGGAATTGAAAGCTTTTTCTCAGATACAGCCATAAGTTCTATGGTAGCATTTTTGATAATTGCAGTGGTAGTGGGAATTGTTGTTTATCAGCTGACAAAAAATATTATTTTTTCTTCCTGCGTAGGAGGTGTTTTGGTAATCGGTATAGCTGCAGTGTATTTTATAAAACCTACAGTATTTACCGGACTTATTCAGAAGTTTCTAAATTTGTTTGCAATTGCAAATCATTTTGATAATTTTGTAGGTGGAATTTTTGATGTAACAGGAATTATTTATATGGTTTCTGTTGTTTGCATCTTTGTATTTCTGACTGTTCAGTGTATACAGAAACGCCGTTGGAGTTAGGAGGATGACATGAAAAAATTAAAAAAAATGGTAAATGCTCACAGAAATAAAGGAAATAAAAAAATGTTGAAACATGGCTCTTACAGCATTGCTATGACAGCGCTGATGATTGCCATTGTGGTAATTTTAAATTTGGTAATACAGGAAATTCCATCAAAATACAGAGAGTTTGATTTGAGCAGTCAAAAACTGTATACCATTGGTGAACAGACAGAAAAAATCCTGAAGAATTTGAAGAAGGATGTCAATCTGTACTACATTGCTCAAGATGGTACGGAAAGCAATGATATTGAAAAGCTACTGGAAAAGTATGAAGAAGGTAGTAAACATATTAAAGTAGAAAAGAAAGATCCGGCAGTTTATCCTAAATTTGCTTCTCAATATACTTCAGAGCAATTGAGCAATAACAGTATTATTGTAGAATGTGGAGAAAAAAATAAAGTTGTAGATTATCAGGATATGTATGAAACAACTGTAAATTATCAGACTTATTCTCAGCAGGTAACAGGATTTGACGGTGAAGGGCAGTTGACCAGTGCGATTAATTATGTAGTTTCTGAAGATATGCCTGTATTGTATACGTTGACAGGACATGACGAACTTTCTATGAGTGAGTCCATGAAGGAAACAATCCAGAAATCGAATATTGAAATTCGCGATTTAAATCTGCTTACAGAAGAAGCAGTGCCGGAAGATACAGAGTGTTTGTTTATTTTCTCTCCGAAAACCGATATTGCAGAAGATGAAGCAAAAAAAATTATCAGTTATCTGGAAAATGGTGGAAAGGCAATTATTTTATCCGATTATACAGAGATAGAAATGCCGAATTTCAATTCTGTACTGGAAAATTACGGTGTTCAGCCTGAAAATGGCATTATATTAGAAGGCGATCAGGATCATTATATAGCACAAAATCAGTATTATTTATTACCGAATATTGAAAGTCATGAAATTAATTCAAATTTATCTTCAAAGAGTAAATATGTGTTGACCGCATTATCCCCAGGGATTAAGAGCTTGGAAAACGTAAGAGATACGATAAAAATAGACAGCATTTTAACAACTTCTGACAGTGCTTATCAAAAAACTGACTTAGAAAATATGGAGACAACAGAAAAAGAGGATGGAGATTTGGAAGGACCATTTCCATTGGCAGTATCCATTACAGAAGACTTAGGAGATGATAAGAAGACACAAATTGTATATTTTGCATCCAGTGCAATTTTTAATGATCAGATGAACGCAACCGTTTCCGGAGCAAACTATGAACTGCTTTCCTCATCACTTTCGTGGCTGTGCGGAACGGAGGAAGACAACAGTATTTCTATTCCAAGTAAGGCTTATGATATGACAACTTTAATGATACCTGCCAGTGATGTAAGCTTTTGGAGCATTTTTGTAACAGCTGTTGTACCTGTCGGTATTCTGCTCGTTGGTTTTGGAATTTGGCTGAAAAGGAGAAAACAGTAGCATGAAAAACAAAAAAGGATTGATTGCGGGAATTGTCATACTTCTTGTTTTGCTGGGCGTGTATATAGGTTTGAAGGTTGCAGGACCGAAAGAGGAAGAAGAACAGACCGAAGAAAAAGAAATTACGGCTTTCGAGATAAATGCGGAAGATATTGCGCAGGTTTCTATTGAAAATAACGGTGTTCTATATACTTTTGTAAAAGAAGAAGAAACATGGAAATATACAGAGGATGAAAATTTTCCTTTAAATCAGGCAGTTGTTTCAAATCTTGTGTCGGGAATAACTGCTGTAAATGCTCAGAGAGAATTAAAAGATATAGAAAATCCGGAGGATTACGGATTATCAGAGCCGAAATTAAAAGTTACCGTTACAGATAAAGACAATACACAAACGGTTTTAAACTTCGGAGATGATAATGAAGCAGTTTCCGGTGCTTATATGAGTATAGGAAATAATGAGAAAATTTACTTGGTCAATTCTTCTGTGAAAACCGATTTACAGTTTGAAAAAAATGATTTGGCAGAAATGGAAGAATTACCGCAAATTGCCGTAGGCAATATTCAAAAGGTTGAAATCAGCAGTGAAAATGGAGTAAAAACCTTACAAGAGGAAGAAGCAGGAGGCTTGTGGAACTTATATAAGGAAGATGGCAGTCAGGTATCCGTAGATACTGCTAAGGTAAACGATTATATGAACCATTTCTCCGGCCTGAATTGGGTAGATTTTGTCAGCTATGATGTAAGCGATTTAGCTGCCTATGGATTGGATAATCCGAAAAAGATAACTGTTTTCTACGAAGAAGAACAGGAAAGTGAGGAAACTTCAGAGGAAACAGATACCGAAGAAGAGGAAGAAGAAGAACCGGTGATGGCTCAAAAAGAATTTGTACTACTTGTAGGAAATGCCGATGAAAACGGAAATTATTATGTGAAAACCGCAGACAGCAACTATATTTACACTATGGCAGCATCTACCGTAGATGAAATGATGAATTTAGCTTCTGATGAATTAGTAAGTTCTTTAGTAACGGATTATTCCTTAGCTGACTTGGATAAAGTAACCATAGAAAGAACCGGCGAAACTTATGTTCTTACAAGAGAAGAAACAAAAGTGAAAAAAGGAGACTCAGAAGAAACTACAACAGAAACAAAATACTATTTGAATGATGAAGAAATTCAATATGAAGAAATATCAGACTTTTATTCAAAGGTAAGTGGATTAGAATGGCAGAGTATGACAGAAGGACAGAATGGAGAAAATGCAGAGATTACCATTACTTTTGAAAAAGAAGGCGGTATACAGGATAAAGTTGCTTACTATTCTTATGATGAAAATTTCTATTTAGTAACAAAAACAGATGGGAGTCAAATGCTTGTTAATAAGATGAAAGTGAGAGAGATGATAGAAGCATTTGACAGAATGATAGAAAATTGGAAAAAATAAAATGTTTCACGTGAAACATTGAGGTTATGTGAAACAAAAGAAGAGACTGTCGCATTAAATATTTTGGATAATGTTTAATGCGACAGCATCTTCTTAGTTTTGCTATATAAAAGATTTAGATACAAATATGAAGGATTTCCAAAAGGTTTTCCGGATTTTCTAATTGCGGAAGGTGTTTTGTTTTGGAAATATTGAAATATTCAATCGCAGGATTGCATGTTAAGTAGCTTTCTTTTGTCTCATTTTTTTGTGGTTCTGCATCTCCGTTGATGACAACGATACTGTTATCAATATCCTTTAAGGCGTGTGTAACGCTGTTGTTTGTATAGTTTCCTACGATACTGGATAATAAAAAGCGAGCATTTCCAAATCCTTTATGAGATGCTTCATAATGCGTGTCTATCATTTCGGCAGAAGCTAAAAAAGGATTGAATAAGTATTGTTCTGTAAGCAATAATTGAATGTTACTCTGGCAGGTTTTCATATTATATATTAAAGTTCCGAAAATAGGAAGTTCTAATATAAACTTATACAATTTATTTCTTTTGCTTGGTGCTTTAGAAAGAGCAGATAAGGAAGGTGGATTAACTAATACTAGTTTTCCAAAAAGCTCATTCTCATTGTGGCATGCAAGTAAAGTAAAAGAACTTGAAAATCCGCTGGCAACAACATCTGTTTTTTCATGAATGACATTCTTGATAAAGTCTGATATAAGCTGTACATATAAATAGTTTGTATATGTGATTTTAGGCTTTTCAGAACGTCCACATCCTAAAAGGTCTAAAGCATATACCGTATGATTTTCTGCCAACTTATCAATGACTTTGTTCCATTCATAAGCAGAACTGTAAACGGTTAAATCATGGACCAGTAAAAGAGGTGAGCCATGACCTTTCTTTTTATAATATATCTTTCCAAATCTCCAGTCGTAGTAATTATTAGCAGAAGATTTTAATAAATCTTTTAATGTAGCTGTGGTAAATATAGTGTGGTTTACTATGTGAATAACTCCGGCAGCAGCGGTAAAGAGAATACCTGCTGTGAGAATTTTATGCTTGTTTTTTTTCATAAAATCAGCCTCCTGAAAAAGTGTGTAAATATAGAAGTTTTGTTTTTAATATTATATACATTATAAAACATTGGGGAAGATTATACAAGAAAAAGTCTTGGATCGGAAAATGTTTCACGTGAAACATTCGTGTATCTAAAAAAAACATAAAAAAATGTTTCACGTGAAACATTTATATAGCATTAAAAATAGAAAGGTGTTATAATGAGTCTTGAACTATTAGATATAAGACATTTCAACACAATAAGGGGAAATTCAAGTGGGAAGAATTATTGCAATCGCAAATCAAAAGGGCGGAGTAGGAAAATCTACTACTGCTATCAATCTTTCTGCATGTCTTGCAGAATTAAATCAAAAAGTATTATTGATTGATATTGATCCGCAGGGAAACACAACAAGTGGTGTGGGTGTGGATAAAGATAATGCAGAAGCTACTTTATACGAGCTTCTTGTAGGAGAGTGCGAACTAAAGGATTGTATTATTGAGAATGTGATTGAAAATTTATCTTTAATTCCATCAAACATGAATTTGGCAGGAGCCGAAATTGAGTTGGTAAGTGTAGAAGGAAGAGAGTATTTATTGAAAAATCATATTGATACTGTAAAAGATGAATATGATTTTATTATTATGGATTGTCCACCTTCTTTAAATATACTTACGATTAATGCAATGACAACTGCAAATTCTGTATTAGTTCCAATTCAGTGTGAGTATTATGCATTGGAAGGATTAACACAGTTAATTCATACAATTGAGCTGGTACAGGAAAGATTAAATCCGGAATTGATTATAGAAGGCGTTGTATTTACTATGTATGATGCACGAACAAATCTTTCCTTACAAGTGGTGGAAAATGTAAAAGAAAATTTACATCAGTCAATTTACAAAACGATTATTCCTAGAAATGTGCGTTTGGCAGAAGCGCCTAGTTATGGCATTCCAATCAATCTATATGATACAAAATCTGTGGGTGCAGAAAGCTATCGTCTTTTAGCAGAGGAAGTATTATCTAGGGAGGAAGAAGAATGACGGTAAGAAAAGGCGGATTAGGGAGAGGGCTTGATGCAATGATTAGTGAGACGGCATCGAAGCCGAGAACAACAGCAACCGCAACAAAGAAAACAGTTGCTCCCAAGGAAAAAAAAGAGAATTCTGTGCTTAAAGTGAAACTGACACAAGTAGAGCCGAACAGAAAACAGCCCAGAAAACAATTTGATGAAGATGCTTTACTGGAACTGGCAGAGTCTATTAAACAGTTTGGTGTTTTACAGCCATTGCTGGTAAAACAAAAGGGCGACTATTACGAGATTATTGCCGGTGAGAGACGATGGAGAGCATCGAAGTTAGCCGGGATTAAGGAAGTTCCTGTGATTGTGAAAGAGCTTACAGAACAGGAAACCGTAGAGATTTCTTTAATTGAAAATATTCAGAGGGAAAATTTAAATCCCATAGAAGAAGCGGCAGCTTATAGAAGATTAATTGATGAGTTTCATTTAAAGCAGGATGTAATTGCAGAAAGAGTTTCTAAGAGCAGAACTGCTGTGACGAACTCTATGAGACTTTTGAAGCTGGACGAAAGAGTACAGCAAATGCTTATTGAGGAAATGATTTCTACCGGTCATGCAAGAGCCCTTTTGGCGATTGAAGATAAAGAAAGTCAATATGCAGCGGCAGTAAAAGTTTTTGATGAAAAGCTGAATGTAAGAGAAACAGAAAAGCTGGTAAAAGAATTTTTAAATCCAATACCAAAGAAGGAAGAAAAGGTAAGAGACACCGCTCAGGATTTGGTTTATGAGCAGCTAGAGGAAAAAATTAAAGGAATTATTGGCTCAAAAGTTGCAATTCGCCGTAAAAATAATAATAAGGGGAAAATTGAGATTGAATATTATTCTCAGGACGAATTGGAACGAATTGTGGAACTTTTAGAAAGTGTCAGATAAGGAGCTGTGCAGAACACTATGGAGAAATTTGTAAGTAGTATTCAGTCTTATTCCGGAATTATATTACTAATGCTTTTGGTAGTTGTGGTTATACTATTAATATGCGTATTTAATTTATCTTTAGGACTTAATCGGCTTAGTAAAAAATATGCGATTTTCATGAAAGGAAAAGATGGACAGTCGTTAGAGAAGCTTTTTAAGAGAAAGTTTGATTTAATCGAAAAACTGGCTGTGGAATTGCAGTTAAATGCTGAAAACGTTGAAAAACTGGAAAAAATGCAAAACATGTCCTTAAATAAGTATGGAATAGTAAAATATGATGCTTTTCAGGATATGGGCGGCAAATTAAGCTTTGTTTTGGCAATGCTGGACACAAATAATACAGGATTTTTGTTAAATGCCATTCACAGCAGAGAAAATTGTTTCCTTTATATTAAAGAAATCGTAAATGGAGAGTCCTATATAAGACTTAGCGAAGAAGAAATGGAAGCTCTGAAAACCGCAATTAATTTCGGAGCGGAAGAAAATGAATTTGATATATAGTTATGTAAACTAAAAGGAGAGAAGATATGTTAGACATTAGATTTTTAAGAGAAAACCCAGAGGTAGTAAAACAGAATATCAGAAATAAATTTCAGGACAATAAGCTTCCTATGGTAGATGAAGTAATTGAGCTGGATAAGAGAAACCGTGAAATCAAACAGGAAGTAGAAGCTTTAAGAGCAGAAAGAAATAAAATTTCTAAAATGATTGGCGGCTTAATGAAAGAAGGCAAGAGAGAAGAAGCGGAAGAAGCAAAGAAACAGGTTACAGCGAATGCAGAAACTGTGGAGAGATTGTCAGCAGAAGAAAAAGAAGTAGAAGAAAAAATTAAGACAATTATGATGACAATCCCAAACATCATTGATCCGTCTGTTCCTATCGGAAAAGATGACAGTGAAAATGTAGAAGTACAGAAATACGGCGAACCGGTAGTGCCTGATTATGAAATTCCGTATCATGCAGATATTATGGAAAGCTTTAACGGTATTGACTTAGACAGTGCAAGAAAGGTAGCTGGAAACGGTTTTTACTACCTGATGGGAGATATCGCAAGACTTCATTCCGCAGTTATTTCTTATGCAAGAGATTTTATGATTAACCGTGGATTTACTTATTGTATTCCTCCTTTCATGATTAGAAGCGATGTTGTTACCGGAGTTATGAGTTTTGCAGAAATGGATGCTATGATGTATAAGATTGAAGGAGAAGACTTATATCTTATCGGAACAAGTGAGCATTCTATGATTGGTAAATTTATTGATACTATCATTCCTGAAGAAGAATTGCCAAAAACATTGACAAGTTATTCTCCATGCTTCCGTAAGGAAAAGGGCGCTCATGGACTGGAAGAAAGAGGTGTTTACAGAATTCACCAGTTTGAAAAACAGGAAATGATTGTTGTTTGTAAACCGGAAGAAAGTCCAATGTGGTTTGACAAATTATGGCAGAATACCGTAGATTTATTCCGTTCTTTAGATATTCCGGTAAGAACTTTAGAGTGCTGTTCCGGGGATTTGGCTGATTTGAAAGTGAAATCCGTAGACGTGGAAGCATGGTCTCCAAGACAGAAAAAATATTTTGAAGTAGGAAGTTGTTCTAATTTAGGAGATGCGCAGGCAAGAAGATTAAAAATTCGTGTAAATGGCAAAGGTGAAAAATATCTGGCTCATACATTGAACAATACAGTTGTTGCACCGCCGAGAATGTTAATCGCATTTCTGGAAAATAATTTACAGGCAGATGGTTCTGTAAGTATTCCGGAAGCATTAAGATCATATATGGGTGGTATGAGCGCAATTACACCAAATAAATAAGAAGGAGGTACTCCTTGCACAGTTATTTAAAAGCAGTTGGTTTTTCAGATATATTCGGCAAAAAGGAGCTGGATAGTATTCTGAATAATGTTATAAATGAATATGATGAAAAAATTGTAGCAGCGGGCAGAGCCGGACATTTCTTTACGGAGCTGGTAAAGAAATACGGAGATGATTTTGGGATTGTTGTGTGCGGAGAATACGACGAAAATAATGAATTCCAGATGGAGTATTATTTTCCGTATTTCTTCGGCACAGGAATTACCTTGCAGGAAGAGGTAATTATTGAGAAACACGCAGGTCATGTGTCTTTTGCCGGGGCATGTGACGATATGCGTATCGGAGTTACTATTATCTTTTATCTGCAAAATGCGGGAGAATATCTGACGCAGAGAAACAGGGGAAACTATGTTACAGATGTCAGAGATGTAATTTTATCCGGACTGGCAAAGAACGGAAAAATTCTGTTCCCCACTTTGAAGCAGGAAGGGCAGGAGGAAAATCGCCGCAATCGTACAATGAACAGAGGGCGTTTGATTGCTGCTGCAAAGAATGGCGATGAAGAAGCCATGGAGAGCCTGACAATAGAGGACATGGATATGTATGCAATGATTTCCAAACGAGTGATGGATGAAGATATTTACAGTATTGTGGATACATATTTTATGCCTTATGGAATGGAATGTGATTTGTACAGTGTTATGGGTGAGATTTTGGAGAGGGAAAAGACTTTCAATACCATGACCAAGGAAGCTGTTTATAAGATGCGTATCGGATGTAATGATATGGAATTTGATATCTGCATTAATGAACAGGACTTAATGGGAGAACCTCAGGTGGGCAGGCGCTTTAAAGGTGTTGTGTGGCTGCAGGGATATGTGGATTTTCAATATTGATAGCTGATTTAGAGGCTTATCCGGCTTGACGGATAAGCCTTTTTATAGTATGATTAGGTTCGGATTAAATGAATATGTGATTTGTTTCCTTAGTTAAATGGATATAACAAGTGCCTCCTAAGCACTAGTTGTGGGTTCGATTCCCGCAGGAAACGTTAAAAGAAAGCGTTCGATAATTTGTGAAATTACAAATAATGGGACGCTTTTTTGATTAGAAAAATACAACGGATTATTTCTTTGAAGATGATTTTCAGCTAACACAATAGAGAAATATATTAGCTGTAGCTAATAGAAAACGATGGCAGAAGTATCAAAAAGTACCGGTAATTATCCGTTAATGACCGAAGATGAATCAATTTTGAGTATGATAGATTCCAATTTGCACAGAGAAAAAATCAGTTTTAGTAAAAAGGCTTTTGCTTACAAAATGAAGTATGATGTTCTGAAAAAATCAGGAAGAAAAAAGGTCAAATTGACCACAAAACAAAAAAGAAGAGTAAAGACAGTTATTGGAAGCGGTGGATTATGTGCAGGCTGTGCCTTCTTTGTCACAGGCACAGAGAATCAAGAAATTGGGCAAAGAAAAGCGAAGTAAATATTATTGAATGATGGGGATTCACAAGGAAGTAAAAGTATTGGTAAATCCGGAAATGAAAGCATTGTTGGCTTCGTTGGCGAAGGCAATGAAGTAATGAAAAATAGTGTGATTTTAGTGGAAAAATTCGATGTGCAGAATTTTAGGTGAGTTACAAATACAGAAATAGAATTTAAAGAAACGAATAAAAAATTCGTAAACAGAGAAAAATATTGAGGAAATCAATGCTTTGTGGTATCGTTATAGTCATAGCATATAGTGTGGAATGATGGTTGTAAGGAGAAGAATAAAGATGAAAAGACCGATTGTTCGTTTGTCATCATTACAATTGACAAATATTAAAAATGTAAAAAGGGGCACTATATATATGCCGAATACTGTAAACAAAATTTTATCAGCAGATAAAGTAGAAATACTGGGGATTTACGGCCAAAATGGTTCAGGAAAAACAGCGATTGTTGATGCATTGTATTTTTTACAAAAAGTAATGATAGGAGATGATCTTGATCAGTCGTTAGAAGATTACATGAACATGGACTCGGATACTGCAGAGATTTTTGCAGATTTCAATCTTTTTATGAATGGAATTGTGTTTGAAATAGGATACAGACTAAGTCTGAGCAGAGAAGAAAAAGTGGTCGTTATCAGTCGAGAAACATTGAGTGGTGCAAAGAATGAAAATGGAATCAGAACAAATAAGACGGTATTTATGGATTACCAAAGAGATCAGACGAATACTATTTTTAAACCACAGAAAAGACTGGATGAAATCTTGGAAGAGAATAAAGACATAAAAACAGATTTGATTGTAGCGCGTAAAATGGCAGAAAAAAGCAACTGCTCTTATATTTTTGGTGAGAGTAGTCGGGATATATTCTGCAGAGAATACAAAAATGGATTTCAACAATTTTCAGTTATTATTTCTTCTTTGTCTGAATTTGCTTTGAAAGATTTATTTGTGATTCGGAATACCCATTCAGGAGTGATTTCCGGTAATTTTGTCTTGCCGATGGCATTTCGGATTGAAAATGATAACATGGGAGCAAAAGGGGATTTTACGGTATCTTTGACAGAACCGATCTTGGTGGACGAGGAAAGGAAAAATCTGTTAGAGACAATTGTTGAACAGATTAATATTGTGTTATACACAATCATTCCAGGATTGCAGGTAACGATTAAAAATTACGGGAAACAATCATTGGATGATGGAGAAGAAGGATGGAAACTGGAATTAATGTCAAAGAAAGAGGGTATGAAAGAGATTCCGATCAGAATGGAATCAGAGGGAATTATTAAAATCATTTCCATTCTGAATGCACTCATACAAGCATTTGGAAATCCTTCGGTTTGCCTTGTGATTGACGAACTTGATTCCGGAATTTTTGAATACATGTTGGGAGAATTGTTTGATATTTTCAAAAAGAGCGCAAAAGGACAATTGATTTTTACATCACATAATCTTCGTGCACTTGAAATGATTGATAAGGAAAGCATTATGTTCTCTACTACGAATCCAAATAATCGTTATATCCATATGAAGAATGTAAGAGAAAGTAACAATCTTCGTAATATGTATATTAGAAGCATTACATTGGGTGGACAATCAGAAGAGATTTATGAAGAAACCGATAGTTTGAAAATTGCCAGAGCATTTAGAAAAGCAGGGCGGGGTGCTCGCGGTGAATGAGAAAAAAGTAATTGCGGTCATTGTAGAATGTGATAGATGAAAAGGAAGGGAATTTTATGCTGAATATTTATTATGGTGATATGAAGGAAGCGGTATATAATACATCGGCTTATTTTAAATATGATTATGAAGACAGTTGGATTGTAGATCCGTTTGTGAAAGAAATGATTCAGGATGTAGACAAGTCAATAGTTTTGGATAGTGGAGTAATAGACAGTCCGGTTTTAGGAAAGATTCCGCCAACCGGGTTATCTGGCGGAGTGAAAACTTTAATCCTTTTTAAATTTAATAAAGATAAAATTTTCAATGCATCAACTTGTGGAGATAACTGTGCGAAATGGCTGCTTAAAATTGCAGAATCGGAAGACAGGACGGTAAATCTGCGGCATTTGATGGATTTTGGTAAGGAACCTTTTACGATCCGTATTTTGAATACCAACGAAATTGTTCACTCTATGAAAGAACTGGTACCGATTGCGGGAGAATTTGTCTAATGGAGGAGTGGTACGATGAGAGGGAAACATAGAGTTATTGTATCAACAAAACGTTTAAAATATGATTTTGAACTTCGGAGAAATTTGACGATCATTCGCGGGGACAGCGCTACGGGAAAAACTACTCTTGTAGATATGATTCAGGAGTATGTGAACAATCCAACAGGAAGTCCGGTAGATTTGACATGCGATAAGAAATGTTATGTGCTGGAAGGTGCTTTGTGGAAAGGACAACTGGCGGAGATTACGGACAGTATCGTATTTATTGATGAGGGAAATGATTTTATCAAGACTGAGGAGTTTGCCAGAGAAATTCAGAAAACAGACAATTATTATGTGATTGTTACGAGAGAATCATTGCCGACTTTACCATACAGTGTGGAAGAGATTTATGGAATCCGGACATCTGGAAAGTATGGAACATTGAAGCAGAGCTACCATGAATTTTATCGGATATATGGTACTCTTACCCGTGAGAAAGACATAAAGCCGGAATTGGTAATTACTGAAGATAGTAATTCGGGATACCAGTTTTTTGATTGTGTGTGTCGGGAAAATCATTTACGATGTGAAACTATGAATGGGAAATCCAATGTATTCCATTATTTGAGAGACCATAAGAATGAAAAAATACTTGTCATTGCGGATGGTGCTGCTTTTGGATCAGAAATTGACCGGGTATTGAGGTTAATAGAAGGATACGAAAATGTGGTATTGTATTTACCGGAGTCTTTTGAGTGGCTGATTTTATCTGCCGGAATTCTGAAAAATAATCATGTACTTGAAATATTGGATGCTCCATATGATTATGTAGAAAGTGAAGCTTTTTTCAGTTGGGAAAGATTCTTTACAGCAGTTTTGATTGATGAAACGAAAGATACATATCTTGCATATATGAAAAAGAGATTAAATCCGGCATATCTACAGGATGTGATTAAGGAGACAATCCTTGAGAAAATAGAAAAAATTAGTCTGACATGGAAAAAATAGAAAAGACTACAGTTGTAATTTAGTAGTCAAAACACCGTAGACAAGCAGTCTAACGTAGGGTATTCTATGTATAGAAATTAATTCAATTTCATATTGTTTATCATTCTCGAATGCTTGAATGATGGTAGCCATATTTTTCATAATGGTGGTGACACGAAGGTATTCCCCAAGTATTAGCTGATGCAAATATTCTGCTAATAAACAGGTATTATCTAAGGTATATATGCGGGGTACAGAGATTGACTTGATTTGACTCGGAAGTAGAAAAAAGCCTTGACTTTAAAGGGCTTATAATGATAGTTCTTGTCCGGAATTGACACTACCTATTCGCTCTCCTAAGCGAGGGGTCAGAGGTCCAAATCCTCCCCGAGACGCTAGACAAAGGCGGAAATGCAGTGGTTTTGATTGACTCACGTGCGTCCGCCTTTTGTTAGCAGAAAGGGGCTGTCGGGAAAAAGACAGCTCTGAATAGGGCGAGGGACGGCTCGTATGAGTCGCACCTCGCCCTAGCTTTTTTTATAAAAAGAAAAAAAGATGGCTAACGACAACCATCTTTCTCTCCGTTACATGTTATAATGTAACTATGCAAAACACTAAGTATTATAACGAATTTTTTGAATTTGGGCAACAGAAAATCAACAATTGGTGCTATAATAGGTGTGTACTGTTAAACGGCACTTTCTGCACGCCTAACGACCGCAAATTAAATTATTCCAATTCCTTCATTGTTTCATGAACCAAATTTAATGATTCTTGTATTTTAAGGAAAAAATCTAACGATTATTTCCTTAAATCCATTATATAAATCATTAAATTACCTAAAACAATGAATTTTCTCGGCATAAATTAATTTGCAGTTGGTGCAACAAAAAAGGTGTGTAGAGTTTGCGCTTCAACAGTGTACCTATGTTTAAATATCAATATCTAAAAGGGAGGAAGAGAAGTGTTTAAAAAATTAAGAATACTTGCATTCTTGATTATGATGACATTGGTATTCGGCATGTCAGCACAGGAAGTATGTGCAAAAGAAAAAGTTGATGATCATTTATCTTTAGAAATGCAAGTAGAACAGAACACAGATGAGAACTCAGTTAATGTAAAAATTGCAGTTCAAAATACGGGTTCTGGACAAGTAGAAAATTTAAAGATTAGTGGAAGTATACCAGCTGGAATGGAAATTTCCGATAATCAGTCTAATTCATTAGAAGTGGAAACATCTGCCCCAGGGACGAGGGAAGAATTAGAGTATTCATTAGTAGTATCATCAGAGGATGATGAGAACATCAATGATAATACAAAACCAAGTGATACTCCGAATGATAATTCAAGCAATGATACGGGAACGAAAGATGATTCACATAAGGGAAACAATGTTGATACAGGTGACCATGCACCAATTGGCTTATATGTGATATTAGGCAGTGGTGCATTAATTCTGGCTGCAGTAATTGTGATAAAGAAAAGAAGATTAAAAGCGATGTTGTCTTTATTGCTCTGTATTTCAATGGTGCTTCCTTTATGTACAGGAGCAATTCCAGTAAAAGCTGCTGAAAGTACAAAAAAGGTTGTAGAAGTATCAGAAGAAATTACATTGAATGGGAAAACCTATGTAATCAATGCTAAAGCAGAATATGATGAAGTAGAGGCAGTTCAGGTTTCGGGAGATATTGTAACACGTGCAGAATGGATTCAGACATTGGTTGATGCAATGGGATATTCTGAACATGTGGTAGAATATGATGAGGATGAACTTCCATATACAGATATTCAGGAACATGAAAATCTGAACGCTATTTTGCTTGCATATGCAAATGGATTCATTCCAGAAAACGGTGAAACAGAATTTAATCCTGACGAATCAGCAACAAGGGAATTTGCGGCTACTACATCTGTGCTTGCGTTAGGTTTTGTTCCAATTCAGGATGTTGTATGTGATGATGTGAATGAGATTACCTATAAACAGGAAGTAGAAACAGCAGTTGCTATGGATATTTTTAGATTGGATAATAATAAGTTTTATCCAACAAGAGAACTTTCACAATCAGAGGCGGATGCAGCAATTGATGGAATTAAAGGAATTGTTGACAGCGAAAAAATTGATGAGTCTTATGAAAGTGACATTGAATATAAAGAAGGTGTCATCGAATTACCAGAAGACTGTACATATAGCGTTGATGGAAATAGAATCTTCTTAGATGATCAGAATATGGCAGAAAAGTTATCAGAGGGAACAATTTTGGTTCTGCCAGATCAGACACCGTATAAACTTATCTCAGTGACAAGTGAGGATGGGAAATATATTGTTGAAACAGAAGTTCCTGAAATAGAAGAAACAGTAGATTCTATTGATGTGCAAGGATATGGAACAATGGATATGAGCGGTTTTATTCCAGCAGAAGGAGTAACTCTCGTAAATACATATTCAAGAGCTGCACGTGGTAATATTGCAGATGCATCAGGTTCATTAGGTGGTCCTGGGGAAATCAAGTTTGACCTTAAAAAGAGTTTAGGTGATGGAGAATTATTTGGTACATTTAAAATTGATTTACCAAAAGTTCTGTATAAAGCAGATGTAGATCTTGGTTGGTCTGGATTTGATGTTAATAATGTCTATCTGAAACTTCCAGCAGAAATTGAAATTGACGGCGGATTCAAGTTTTATCAGAATGACGGTAATTTTGGACGTCCATGGGAGCCAAAAGGCGGTATTTTTGAGTTAGGAAAAGTGCCAGTAACAGGTGTACCAGGAGCAACTGTTTATGTTCAGGTGGCAATTTATTATAGTGTAGAAGGTAGAGTGCACATGGTTTATAAACTGGATGGTACAACCGGTATTCAGGTATTAAACAATCGTCTTAGAATGATTGATGATCTGAATTCAAAACTGGAACTTCCAGAATTGGAAGCTTCAGCTAAAATTGGACCAAGAGTAGCTGGACTTCTTGAAATCTGTAACAGATGGGATTTGATTGATTTTAATGCATCTGTTGGTGCTGGATTTACTGGAACTGCATCCGTGCCTAACTTAAATTTATTCTGTTTAGATGCTAATATTTACATGTATGGTGAAATTTCAGCCCTTCAGGAAGGTGTTGTTGGAGATTGGCTCGATATAGGATATACATGGGAATTCTGGAGCAAGGATAATAGTCCATTGAAAAAGAACTGGCATTTTGAAAACTTGTTAAAAGTGGATGAGTGTACAGCTACAAGTAAAGGTACTATCAAAGGAATGGTAGCCAAGGCCGATGATCGAAGTGCTGCAATTAAGAATGCAACGGTTACTGTGTACGATAAGGGTAATTATAATGAGGTTGCAAGTGATAAAACTGATGCAAACGGAAATTATGAAATCAAAGTAAAAGAAGGGGAATATGTTGTAATCATTACAGCTGATGGATACATTTCATTTGAGTGTGACGTGAAAGTTGTGGCCAATGAAGAGCAATATATACAAACATTCTTACTTATTGATGAAGAAAACCTTGGTATTTATGGTGTGGCAGAAGGTACAATTAAAAATGCTGTTACAGGAAGCGTAATTTCAGATGTTCAGATGTCATTCAGAAAAGGATGGAATAAACAGGATGGAGATGTTGTATTAACAACAAAAACGGATTCTAATGGAAAATATCAGGTAGATCTTCCGGTTGGTAACTATACAGCCCACATGGAAAAAGCAGGATATGTATCTAATACATTGAACATCATTGTATTACCTGTAAGTGTAATGCAGCAGAATGGTGCATTAGTTCCGACTGGAGATGGACTTCCAGAAGGAGATCTTAGAATAGTACTTACATGGGGAAGCAGTCCATCAGATTTGGATTCACACTTAGTAGGACCTGCTGCTGATGGAAACGGATATTTCCATATTTATTATTCAAATAAGCAGTATTCATATAATTCGACAAAATATGCAGACTTAGATTTGGATGATACTAGCTCATATGGTCCTGAAACTACTACTATCTATAAGAAAACTGAAAATGGAACATATAGTTTCTATGTTCATGATTACAGTAACAGAGGATATAGTAGTAGCACAGCAATGTCAGCATCAGGTGCTATTGTAGAAGTATATGTAGATGGTCAGTTTTATGCCGGCTATCCTGTTCCAACAGGAAAACAGGGAACATACTGGCATGTATTTGACTATAATCCAACAGAAAATACGATTACACCTGTAAATGAATTTAAAGACGGAATTACTTATGGAGCATCTCAGAGAGCTCGCATGTCAACAGAAGTTCAGTTTGACATGAATAAATAGTAAATAGATAAAAAATAAGGATGTCCTTTCTATGACTAAAACATAAAAGGAACATCCTTTTTATCTTAACAAGCAACCATATGATGTTCGACCATCAAAAGAAAAGGTTAATATATAATCGTTTTCTTTTGCATTGGAATATTCTGTCTGTGTGCAATTTACATTTTTTATACGTGTTAGTGAGTCTGGAAAAACTACATCAAAGTAATAAAGTTTATTACGAGAACTATTGTTTCTTAAGGACCACACACCATGTAATTGACCAATTTGAATGTACCTGCAGGATTTAGTAGATGGGAGTAGTTTTCTGCTAATCGAAAAGGCAATTATAAAACATATAGAACAACCAGCGAATGCGGTAAAATCAAAAATGCCATTATATATGCAAAGAAAGGCAAAAGATAACCCCATACAGGTTGTTATGAGAATACCTTTTTTATTGTGTCTGTTGTACTTTTTTATAAAACTAGAAATAATAGCATTCTCTTGAACTGTCATTGTTCGTGAAGATAATTTATCAGGTGTTATATTTGTGTAATTTATTGTATTTTTAGGTATTATTTTTTTCATTTATGTATCACCTCTTTTTTATTATATATGATATAATGATTCTCGGCAACAGCACTTTTTTGCTGTTGCCCTTCAATTTCTTAAGCTGTTCATTATCCGCAACAACTTCATATTTGTAAATCATTGGCTTTTCCAAAATAAGATTTCGAAGATATTCTACTCTTGATATGTTTAAGGCTTCGGCTGATTGTTCTAAACATGCCAACTCAATATCCGTAAGCTTTAATGTTATGTAGTTTTTATGTTTTAATTTCTCTTCCTTTTTGGGTCTTGCCATATAAATTTATTCTCCTTCTTTGGGGTGGGTAAAAAAAGAAATAAAGATTTTCGTCACTTTGTATTTTGCGGATGTATCCGGCAGAGCAAAAGTGCTGCAACCTCAGTTGCCGATCATCTAGATGCAAGTATTATTGCAAGACTGATGATTTTCCGAGGGTATGGGGAACGGAATCCCTATCAAGTATGCCGAAAAGGATGATCTAAAATCCATGAAATGGAGTTTTGGGAATCCATAGGCGTATCTTGCTTTAGAAATAATATCCCCTTATATATACGGAAAGAGAGAAATCCTTATACAATATAGGAACATAGAAATCGAAAAACTAAGAAGTGGAAGAAAAATGAATTCCTTGGTATAATTGAATGGAGTGATTACGTATTCAATAATAAGGTGAGGAGGGATTGTTTTGGCAAAATTTAATTGGGTTGTTATTACCAGAGAAGATGTTATTCGTGCAATTGAAAGATTTCTTGTCAATAATCCAGAGTACCCTGAGCCTCGTGAGTATTCCAATGCAATAGTGCATGCTTTCCAGAAATTCAGGGTTCTTCCGCAATTATCCGTAAATGGAATTGAAACAAAAGTGCTAAAATGATAAAATTGTCTTAGGAATTTTGTCCTTATGGAAGGAATTGAAACAGATGAAAGATACTCTTGAATTACAAAAATTTTACCCGGAAGAAATAGGCATCACAGAAGTAACTCAAAACGAAAAAGAAATTTATATCCATGTTTCTGTGCAATCAAAAAATTGTACATGTCCCAAGTGTGGAGTGGCTTCAGAACATAAACATGGTACTTATAAAAGAAAACTTCAAGATCTTCCGATCTTAGGTAGAACCACGTATTTAATCGTAAATGCTTACGAGTATCAGTGCGACAATTCTTCCTGTGATGTTACAACCTTTGTTGAGAATGTAGATGGTTTTTTGAATTATTACAGCCGTATGACAGAGCGTTGTGAAGATTTTATATGTACTTTGGCATTGGAAACAAGCTGTGAAGGTAGTGCCCGTATCTGCCGTTCTATGAATCTGAAAACCAGTGGTGACAGCATTATCCGATTGTTAACGAAACGATATGTAGCACAACCGGAAGTTCCATGTGGAAGCATTATTGGAGTGGATGATTTTGCATTTAAGAAACGGCATACTTATGGGACAATTATTGTAGATGAGGCAACACATAAACCAGTGGCAATTTTAGATGGACGTGATGGTAAAACACTAAAAGAATGGTTAAGTAACAATAAACATGTAAAAGCGGTGACACGAGACCGGGCAAGTGCTTATTCAACAGCCATAAAGGAAATATTGCCCGATGCTATGCAGATTGCTGACAGATTTCATCTTCATCAAAATTTATTAGAGGCCATAAGAAATACTATAAGTTCTGTATTGCCCGTTGATATCAGAATTCCATCGGATTCTAACAGTATTGCAGAACCATCAGTTGAAAACGATAGTAAAAAAAATGCCATACAATGTGGATAACCTTAACGAATATAATCAAAAAAGGGTACAACTGTACACTGCGATAAAGGAATATAATTCTGCTGGATACAGTAAACGCCAAATTTCTAAAGTATTACATTGCAGCAGAAATACCGTAACAAAATATCTCAATGGAGAATATGAAGCACTTTGTAAAAAAGATTTTCGTAGCAGAATGGATCAGTTTTATGATTATATTGTCAAAGCTTTAACTTCTGGCATCAGTCGAAAAGATGTATATCGCAATGTTATTGAAAAAGGATATAAAGGCGGTCAATCTGCAGCATATGACTATATGAATAAAATCATAGAACGATTCCAAATTGATGTTGCAATTTATAAAAGTTCTTCACCTGAAGCAATCCAAAACAAAAAGGCATTACAAAAATATGACCACCTTTCACGAAACAGCATATTCCGTTATCTTTGGATGGGGGTGGAACTTAGCGAAAACCATAAGGCATATATTTTACAGAAATATCCCAAACTCAGAGAGTTGATGCATTGTGTTCGAGAATTCCGTGAAATATACGAAAAGAAAAGTATGCCTCTATTGTATTTGTTTATCGAACGGTACAAAAACTCTGATTTAAAAGAGATATTCCGGTTTGCAAATGGATTAGAAAAGGATATAGAAGCTGTGGAAAATTCTGTTGCCAGTGAACTTTCAAATGGTTTTGTTGAGGGAACAAATAGTAAATTGAAAATGGTAAAACGTACTATGTATGGGAGATGTAGCAAAGCACTTTTAGCAGCAAAACTAATGTATGTCAAGGTTGAATGATACGGATAATTGCGGATGAACCCACAGTCTGCTCACATATTCTTTCTTTAAGCAGCCACATTTTGTGTTGAAATTGTTTCAGATCCGGCTGAGGGAAATCATGAAAATAAATGCGGTTCCGGCTGTTGTTATTGGCAGCGGTCTGGCGCTGACACTTTATACAAGCGGAGGAACTAATCATCCGGTTAATTATGTGATATTAATTGTATCCATACTTTGTATGAGTATGTTCTTTTCGGTGCATTATCTGACTATTTATTATCTGCTTCAACCATATAATGCCGGAACAGAGATAAAAAGCGGGACTTATCGTATCGTAATGACAGCAACGTATGCCGATTCTGATTTTTGGTATCCTGACGATGGTGTTCTTTGTTCTATATGGTATTGTAGCGAGTATTCTGGTTTTCCGTTTTGCACCGAAAACCTTCAAAATTCGCAACTAAATGAAATATTTCAGAGAATTGACAATATGAAAAATATCCAACATTGAAGGATTGTGTACAGTATTTAAGAGAGTGTGGAATTGACTGCCCGATTTATTGTGGATTTACACTGGCAATTAATGGTGCGACAGAAGAAGAAGTAAACGAATTATTTGCCATGGCAGAAGAGGCTGGTGGTACTGTATGGCAGAAACCGCAGTGGAAAGACTGGGGAGGAATGGACGGATATTCAGGATATTTTCTTGATCCGGATGGATATCCATGGGAAGTTGCATACGCACCATTTTTGAGATTGGCTGAGGATAATCGCTTATTGCCAAAGAGAAAAGCAGAGGTATAGTAGAAAATATATTTATATTAAAAGAGGTTGTGTTTTATGATTTTGTAGTCATAAAATGCAGCTTCTTTTTTGATTTAGGTTTCTTACAAATGATAGAAAAAGAAATATAACCATCGAAGTACAAGTTTTGGAATGGTCAAAATCAGCATAAAATATGAGGGAAAATAGGAAATACTATTGACAAAAATATTCGGGGGGGTATGATGGTATCAGTTAGAAATTATTTTTTTAAACATAAATATAACCTTTAAAGTCATAGTTAATAAGAAAGGGAAAAGATTAAATAATGCAATTAACAAGTACGACTGATTATTCTATACGCTTAGTGTGTTTTTTGGCATATAAAGAAGAACCATGTTCGACTGCGACAATCGCAACTTCGGCAAATATTCCAAATAATTATATACCTAAAATTATAAAAAAACTAAAAATTGCAAATATAGTTGGATCTGTGGAAGGTGTACAAGGTGGATATTTCCTTTTGAAGAAACCGGAAACGATTACTTTGTGGGATATTCTTGACACTATGGAATCTACAATGAAAATTAACAAGTGTCTAGAAGAAAAACAGGAAGGAGAATGTTGTGTTCCTAATTATTGTCACAATAGAGAAACTTGCAAGGTGCGGGCGGTTTTTGAACAATTTCAGATGGATTTGGAGAGAAAACTAGAAGAAGTTACTATTGCGGAATTGATTGGTAAGGCTGCAAAACATCCTTTTGGGAATACTTATGTTACTTTAGAAATTGACGCAGAAACAGGAAAATATAAGCGTGTTTATGCTTATGATGCATTTGTTCGAGATTATATTCCAAAAGAAGGAGATTTTAGAGAATTCATAAAGAAGTATATTGAAGAGTATGTGCAAGAAGATGATAAAGAGAGAATTACAGAACTGACAGATATTGGACGGATTGAGGAAGATTTAATCAATGGATATTGGGAAAAGCAAACAAGATTTCGTCAGAGAGTAAGAGATACGGAAAAGGATTATGTCTGGATGGAACTTCATCAATATTTTAATATTGATGATAATGTAGCAATCTTTGTATTGCAGAATTCTATCTTAGCAGCACGGCACATGTCTTCTGTTGAAGAGGAACTGGAAAGTAAATCAAAAAGTATTGAAGAGAATTATTGGTTTGCTATTGAATTACTCAGCAGAATTTTAAATGAGCGCAATTTGGAATATAGCAACAGTCGTTTGGAGACCATTCATTATACAGAAAAAATTTACCAAAAATTGGCAGAATTATATCCAGAGCTTGAAATTACAGAAGTGGAGATAAAAAATGTAGCTCATTTAGCACCTATACACAATGTTGGAAAAATTCGTCTTCCTAAGGAAATGTTTTTAAGATTGGATGAATTAACAGCGGAAGAAGAAAAGTTGCTAAAAACACATCCGGAATTAGGTGCAGAGATTGTTGCTCGTTTTCCAAAAGATAAAAAATTAGAACACATTCAGCAATATAGTCGCGATATTTGCTTATATCATCATGAGAGATATGATGGTTCAGGTTATCCCTACGGACTGAAAGGTGAAGAAATACCGCTATGTGCACAGGTTGTGGGACTTGTAGATGTATATGAGGAATTGATAAATAGCAAAAATATGCATGTTAGTACTGGAAAGGAAAAAGCAATTCAAATGATTTTATCCGGTAAATGCGGGAGTTTTTCAGAAACATTGTTACATAGTTTTTTAGCGGCTGCTATGCAGTCCGATTGGGAACCGGATGAAGTAGATTAAATGAGAACGGATGAGGAAAATGAAAAAGAAAGAGAAACGGAATTTGCGTAGATTAATTGCAGGTATTTTATGTATATGTATGATATTTCAATTACCTGTACAATCGGTTGGAGTTTATGCAAACAAAGGAGAGATATCAGAGAAACCGAATTCTGTAGTATCAGAAAAAACATCAATTACAGAGGAAACGATTGAAGAAACGAAAGACTCGGCGATGCCCGAAAATCTCCAAGATATGATGCCTTTCTATAAAGATGGAAAGGTCTGTATCTACAATTATGAGCAGTTGTTAAAGATTGGAACACAGGAAAAGGTATATACCGGAGATAAAGATGGAAATTTGGGAACAGGAGAAATCGTAACAGTAGATGGGCAAGAGATTACTTATGGACTAAATCAACATTATTGTCTTATGAATGATATTCCGGTTGATCAGACAAAACCATGGATTTTTCCTTCTGCATTTACCGGAACGATTGTTTCTGAGACTGCAAGAACAGATACAACGGTATACGACCAAGATTCCGATACGATTTATTTGTATAATCGTTATCAGCTGGAATTAAAAAATTCGGAAACTTCGGCAGATGAAGTTGTGATGACTGATGACGCTACGGCTGAGAGAGTGGGAATGGGAAAGGTTGTATTTGCAAAAGACGGAAGCAAACTTACCTATGGAGATAACCATAACTATGTGATTGCTTCCAGTTTTACAACAGATACACCGGAACTTTTAGCTTCGACACTTGTAGAAAAAACAGAAAATACATCAGATGAACAACTTGCTGGACGTAATCATATCGGACAAGTACTTTATACGGATCCATCAACACAGAAGACTTATATCTTGATTGGAAATGAATTACAATTAAGAGCCATTGGCTCCAATAAACAAGTAACACCGATGCTGTTTTTAAAAGCGGAGCCGAAAAGGGTAATAGGAATTCCTTTAGGAGATACTAAAATCATTCCATATTATCCGGGCGATGCAGATTTCAATCTTAATAATTTTTATGAGGCGGGCATACCCTATACGAAGAGTGATTTTGAGAAAACAGATTTTCAATATATTACCAAGATGAATAAAAAAGAAGCAATAGATAGAACATTGATGGATGCAGACTTAGAAAATCCAAAGGGGCTTTTAGACGGGGTATTAGATATAGTAGGTGACTTATTAGGAGGTTTGGCAGATGCACTTTTCGGAGGAGAGAAGGAAATTGTCGGGCTTCTAAATGAAGATACTACCACACCGTCTATCGGAGTGAATAAAGGCGAATTTGTAGATTTGGATACAATCAGTAAGAAATATAATCAGTACAAGTATTCAGATGATGCGGATTATATTATTTTCCGTAATATTGATTTATCAAAAACCGGAACTTATTCCAATGACATGGATGATAACTGGACACCGCTTATGATGGCAGGTTCTATTGTGGGAGATCTTAACCTTGAAGGGCATAAAGGCAATTCTACTTATGCCAAGGCAAAAATATCCAATATTAACATTGAACAGAAGACTCCTATAGAAACCAATAAGTATACAGGAATCGGATTTTTTGGAACGATTACAAATGAAGTAAATGCTGAGAATTTAGGTGTGAGTTCTGGAACAGTAAAAGTTTCTGATATTACCTTGGAAAATGTTACCGTAGACAATCAAGCGAATAAAACAACGGATAATGAGACAATTGTCAGTGCATTAGTAGAGAGCTTAGGCTGGGTTGTTGGAGGATTACTTGAGGGTTTAGTAGAAGGCGTGTTGGGACTCTTAACCTTTGGAACAGTAAAAATCAGTTTACAAGATGCGTTGACCGGACTATTAGATGCACGCTCCACAGATCCGACTACATTTGCCACAGGTGCATTTGCAGGCAGAATTGTTGGGGATGTAGAAGTTTCCAATTGTGAAGTGACAGGAACGGTAAGTGTGAATTCTATTACCAATTATAGTGGGGGATTTGTTGGTTATGCAGAAGGTGTTACAGAATATGACGGACTATCAAAGCTTTTAGGGGAAATTGAGAAGCTTTTAGCATCCTTATTAAATGTTATTCCAGGTCTTGGCGCAGGAGATTTGATTACAATCCTCTTAGAAAATGGATTAGCTGTGGGAAGTTTAATTCCTACCGGATATTATAATCCTGTTATCTCTTCCTGTACAGTTCATGGCTTGACAGGGAATGTTGGAAGCGGAACAACGGATTTCCATGGAGGATTTATTGGAAGTCAGGTAGGTACCAGAATTCTGGACTCCGATGTAGAGGATAGCAGCTATCAGATTTTAGCAAAAAGCTATGGGGGTGGATTTGCAGGACTTTCCAGAGATGCAGAAATCAAAGGAACATTGTCTACCATTGGTATAGAATTAATCCGAGTATTACAGCCACAATCGCTTATTATTAACTCTCATATTAAAAATTGTGATTACGATGTTAATGGAGAGGATTATGTCGGTGGATTTATAGGAGCACAGGCAAATAGCTATGCAATTAATGACACCATTGCTTCAAATAATCCAATTACAGTTACTGCAACAAAGAGTAATGCCGGTGGATTTACCGGAAGAGCAACGGTAGGCTGGACATCGGAACTGGGAACAGGAGATAAAGCTAATGGTTTGCTGGAAGTTGTGAATAAGCTTTTGGTAGGCTTGTTATCTAGTGATCCTGAAAAAGCCAGTATGTTATTATCTCTTGTTGGTATTCATCCATCTGCCATACTTGGATGTCAAATTCAAGCGACGGAATTAGCTGTTTCAGCAGGTGAAAACTATGCCGGAGGAATGATTGGAAATGGAGATGGTGTTTATCTTGGAAAATCAAGTCCGGAATATCTAAATAAGCTTGCTTTTTGGAAGCATAGTGAGAATCCTCAATATCCAACAGAGCAGAGGGGAGTTATCACAGGACTTAAAAGTGTTTCGGCAGGTAAGAATTTTTCAGGTGGAATGGCTGGATTTTTAGGAACTGCCAGTGTAGGTGGTCTTTTAAATGCGGCGGTTGGACTTGGAGGTTATCTGGGATTTACGATAGATGGAATAGATGTGACAGGTATAGCATCAGGATTTACCGTTTCAGCAGGTGGAAACTATGCCGGTGGCGGTATTGGAGAAGCGGTAGGAGGACTTGTTCAAAACAGTAGAATAAACAACGTGGCATCTGTAACAGCAGAAAATCGTGCGGGCGGTTTTGTGGGCTGTGCAGGTCCCGGAGATTTGGCAGGAACAGGCGGCTTAGAATTGAAGCTGCTGGGTATAAAAGTGTTAGAACTTAAAGGTCTTCTTTCTTTAGGACAGGGTGTGGAAGTACAAATTAACGATGTAAATGTAAATGTGAATGGAACACAAACCGGTCTTATAGTAGAAGCAACAGGTAAGAATGCCCCGGGTCAAGTGAAAGAATTTATTGCCGGTGGATTTATTGGGAAAAGTAATAGTACGAAAATTAAGAATAGTCATACAATAAATTTAAAACTGGTGAAAGCAAATGCAGAGGATGGCTATGCCGGAGGATTTATCGGTACATCTCGTACAGGAGGTCTTGCAGAGGTATCAGATGACACAAATGTATTAGAACTTATAGAGGCAGGACAACTTCTTACTGCGGTGGGATATTTAATTCCATCTTATAAAAATTGTACTGTTCAATATATGGGCGGAGCAGATCTGTCAGGTGTTGAAGCAGATGTGGCTGGTGGTTTTGTAGCTGATATGCAAAGCGGTACAGTGGATAATCAAGAGCGGGGAGAAGGAAACTATTATGCAGTTTATAATCTGGACTATGTAAAGGGAGGGCGCTATGCCGGGGGTTTCGGAGGTATTGTCACTTCAGGCGCGCTAGCTGGTTCAGAAGGAGGTCTATCCATTCTCGGAGGGTTGACAAGTGTAAGTATCAGTGTGAAGGATCTTCTTGATTTAGTACAAGGGTATGTACCTTATGTCTCCTATGCAGGTGTAAAATCAGAAGAAGGATTTGTAGTGGAAGCTACAAAAATAAAAGATGTTGATATGAATTCCGGTAGTGCCGGTGGCTTTATCGGATATGGAAGTGGAGCACAGATTAGTACAAGCGATGTTTCTTATTTGAAATATACTCAAGTAGAAGCACCGGAAAATCTTGAAGCAGAGAATGCACCAACGTATTGGGATGAGAAAAAAAGTACTTATGCTGTAACAGCTCCAAGATATGCAGGTGGATATATTGGGAAAATGGATATTGGAAACGCTGCTTCTGTAGGAAGCGGATTGAAAATCCTTGGCAGTCAAATCTCCCTTGCAAACGTTTTAGATGTGCTATCTGTTGTTGTATCTACTATTGAACATTCAGATGTAAATGGCAGTCCCGGAGGATTTAGTGTATTAGCCACAGATGATACAAGGCTTGTGGGCAAAGCCGGAGGCTTTGCCGGTGAAATATCCGGCGGGCATATACAGGAAAGCAATGCCAATTTATTCGCTTATGTAGTTGGAAGAGAAAGCGCCGGTGGATATGCCGGAACAATTCAGCCAGGAAGTGTGGCAAATGTTCTGGATAAGGCAGAAATTCTCAATGGTTTAATTCGTGTAGAGAATTTATTGGGAGCGCTGCGTACCTTTGTACCATCCATTAAAAACAGTGAAACAACCTGTGTGCCTTGTGGCGGAGCTGTTCGAGCAGATTCAAAGAGTAAGGATGGTATTATCAGAGGATTAGCCGGTGGTTACATTGGTCATAATTATGGCGGACAAATCTGGGGAGAAAATACTGATAAGTGGAAAGGGAAAGATTATACCGGAGAGACAAGACGATGTGCAGTCCACCGATTACGTTCTGTGTATGGCGTAGAGTATGCCGGTGGTTATACAGGTCTGATGCAATGTGCAAATGTTGCAGATACAGGAAGTTTACACTTATTAATGGGGATTATAAAACTGGACAATCCACTTGCAGCAGTACAGGCTGTTTATCCAACGGAAGAAAAAACAGCCGTATATGGTCCATTGCGTAATCTGGATACAGATACATGGAATAAGTGGGTTGAATTTGTAGGTAAATATGGAGCTTACGGAGATAAGCTTCAAAGTTTGGGACCTGTTACCGATCAAGTGACCTTAGATCAGTATATTCAACAATATGCCTATGGATATGATGTGTGTGCAGGTAGAAACACAATCGCAGAAAAAATGATCCAAGGAAGTTCTGCCGGAGGATATGTGGGCAGAATGGAAGGCGGTACAATTACCGATGCCTTTGCCATGGATTTAAAAGAAGCAGATGCCTTTCGCAGTGCAGGTGGCTTTGTAGGAGAAATGCTTACAGGAACTGTGGCAAGTACAGGAAATATTACACTAGGAAAATTTGATGTAGCCGGAAGCATTCCGATATTGCAGACATTTGTTCCTGTGATTAAAAATTCACATACAGAGGGATATCAATCCGGAGCCAGAATTAAAGCAGATGGCGTAGATGAAAAAAATCCGGTGGGTATTGCCGGAGGATATGTGGGAAAAATGGTCGGAGGACAGATTTGGGGAAGTGATACTGAAAAATGTAGCATTACAAAACTCCGACGGGTAGATGGAACATCTTATGTCGGAGGATATGCCGGAAAGGTAGACCCGGGAAGTCTTACAACCATTGATACCGCTACAAATCAAGGGCTTCTAAATCAAATTTTAGGAAAGTTGTTAGAAGCGCCAGCCGACCTTGCAAAGATTTTGAATGCAACGGTATCGACAATTCAATGTGCAGAGGTAACAGCATGGGATCCATGGGGAGTTATTGTAAATGGCGCACATCAGAATTCACAAAAAGCTGTAAATACGTCCTATGCAAAAGCAGTAGGAGGATTTGCCGGAAGCTTATCGGGAGCTGTAATCGGTAAAAAAGATGTGTCCTCAGCAGGTGCAAAAGCAAATGGAATTCGCTCTGTAATCGGAGGAGAATATGCCGGTGGATTCTTTGGTCTTGCTGATGTAGCGGCAGTTGCAGAAGTATCTGGAAACGGACCGACAAACACCATTTTAAACCTGATTAATTTAGGAAAAATCGATGTTTTGGACTCCTTCCGTACTTATGTTTATGATAGTAAAGTAGAGGGGAGTACAGATGCAGGGTTAAGTGTTGCCGCACATACAGAAGTGGAAACAGGACAAGGTGTTACCTTAACGTATAGTGGTAATGCTGGAGGCTTTGGCGGAGCATTGCTAGATGGCTCTGTAAAAGATAGTCATGTTACAAACCTTTCCAATGTAAATGCAATTAACCATGCCGGAGGTTTTATCGGGTATTCGGGAAAGAGTGGCGTGCTCTCTATTGAAAAAGTAGATGCGTTAGGAAATGCCTTCTCCCAGCTGCTGGGAGGTTCTCTTGGAGTACTAAATGTGTTTGGTTCGAATATTCACCGATGCAGCGTAAATGGATTTAATCAGGGATTTACAGTTGCTACAAGTGGCGGAAAAGATGAAATTGCCGGAGGCTTTGTAGGATATGGCGACCTTGCAAGGATTGTAGATTGTCATGCAGGAAATGCACAAGAACAGTATAAAAGACTGAAGTTGGTAAAAAGCAATGGAATTGCCGGAGGTTTTGCAGGAAAAACAAACTTTGCGTACTTAGGAGATATTCAACTGGAGTCTACACTTTTAAATGAAATTTTAACACTTGTACTTAATCCACTGGTAAAAGCATTGTACTTAGCACCGGAGAACTTACCATCTTCTGGTTTATTGAATATCAATCTTGGTATTATAAAAGTGCAAGCGTTATGTGATGGAAAAGTGGCACACGTAAACTTGTTAGGACTTAAAATTTCCGTAGAGCTTTCTAAAAAGTCATCAGAAAATCAGCAAGAAACAGATGTTGCCATTATAACCATTGGGGACTCTACTGTGAAATTACCTTGTAATGAAGAGGGAATTATAAAGGGCGAAAAGAATGAACAGAATATTCGACTTACCTTAATTAAAGCAAACCGTACGAAAATCCAAGACAGTTCTGTTTCCGGTGTGGAACAGGGGTATGATGTTTATGGTGGTCATGCTGGAAATGACACAGACGGAACAAGTGAAGATGGATACAGCGGAGGCTTTATCGGCCGTAATATAGAAGGGCTTTTATTAGACAATAATACCTATTATTGTGACGTTGTTCGAGGAACTGGAGGAAAAGTTGGTCCGTTTACCGGAGAGAGCAAGTTAGATTCTCAATATGACTTTAATACAATACAAAGTGTAGAAGGAAATAAGAATTTATTCCGAATTTATCGTGACCCAAATATATCATTAACAGAAATTACATCTGGAAATAAAAAATTGAATATTGGGTTTACAAGTGATAATCTATGGAACACATATACCATGGAACATATTATGACAGTGGAAAAATTAGGAACATTACAAGATGCAGATATGACTGGTGGTACACAACAAGTTGAGTTGAATGCATATATCTCACCTGCCAAAGCTGTTCTTATGGAAGATGTAGACACAACGGAAAATACAGGCTCGTCTATGACACCGGAACCTTCGGATACACAAGATCCTTGTAACGAAATGGTACAGATTGTTATTAATAAGGTATGGGCAGATTCAAATGATCAGGATAAGCTTCGACCAGAGCAAATTACGGTAACATTACATAGAAAGTGGATGGAGAATGGACAAGAGTACAGTGAAATAGTACCTGGGTATGCTAGTTTTCCTATTACAGGTTCACTTACAGATGATACCTGGCAGAAAAAGATACCAAATCTGCCTGCGTATAAAATGAATGACAAGGGTACAATCTGTTATTATACATATTATGTGACAGAAACGGAAATTCCAGAATACACTACAAAGATTACTGCTTCAGGCGATAATTATACATTTACTATTACAAATTCACATTTTTCAATTTTGCCGGATACGGGAGGAATGGGAGTAGGCATTTTTCTGGCATGCGGATGTCTTCTTTTCTTATTCTTGTACTTGACAAAACGGAAAAATGGGAAAGTAAAAAGTCAGTAATCACAAAATAAACAAAGGAGAGAGAAAAAATGAAGAACAAAATGAAAAACAAAATGAAGAAAATGATTGCAATGTTTATGATGTTCGCTATGATTTTAGGGTTGAATACCGTAGCATTTGCAGCGCAGGGAACCAATACCGTTCATGTAAACACAGGTGCTTATGATGTGAGCGGCGTTACATTCGAGGCATATAGAGTATTTGATGTAACAAAAAGTGGAGAAAAATATGGTTATACAATGACGACTAACTTTAAAGAATTCTTTAATGGCAAAGGTTATACAACTGATGATGCTGCATATGAGTATGTAAAGGCTAGTCAGGCAACAATTACAGAGGAATTAAAAAATTACATAGCTACTAATAGTACACCGGAAGATTATACCGCTGCAATAACATCCGGAAAGGCTACATTTTCTAACTTAGAAGATGGATATTATATCATTGTTCCAAGTGGAACTGCTTTTTCTCCAAACCTTGTAACTGTAAGCGGAGGAGAAGAAAAAACGGTTAATTTAAAAGGAAAAGACCCGACTACAGAGAAAAAAGTAGAAGATAAGGATTGGGCATCTGCTCAGGTTGGAACGAAAGTAACATTTAAGGTTACTTCACAGGTTCCCGATATGACAGGTAAGAAAAACTACGTATTTAGATTAAAGGATACATTATCTAAAGGATTGACAATGAATGTCAATGACTTTAAAAGTGTGAAAATTGGTGAGGCAGCTTTAACGAAAGATAGCGACTATACAGTTAAAGTCGAACCAGGTACTAAAGCAGAAACAACTGATTTAGTAGTTGAAATTAATGGTTTCGAGAAATATAATGGACAAGCTGGTTCCAATATTGTATTTGAATATCAGGCAGAAGTAAATAAAGATGCTGTGACAGTGAAAAATGCAACAAATGAAGCTCATGTAGAATATGGTAATGATCCTAATCAAATGGGTTCATCACAACCAGATAAAGTAAAAGTATACACTCATACATTAACAATCACAAAGGTTGATGGAAAAGATAATCAGACTTCTCTTGCCGGTGCAGAATTTGAACTTTATGAAGGCTCACCTGCTCAGGGAAGTGCAATTAAATTAGTGCAAGAAAATGCTGTTGATGGAAATAATGTATATCGCGTTGCAGATACAACTGATCAGAATACAATAACAAAAGTAGTATCACCTGAAAATGGTAAAATTGTTATCAAAGGTTTAAAAGACGGCAAGTATACATTAAAAGAGACAAAAGCCCCAGACGGTTACAATAAAGGGGGAGATACTACAATTACAATCAAAGCAGAGAGTAATAACGAAGGCGAAACTATTACTGTGAAAGGTAATGAGGTAACAGTTGAAAACAACTCCGGTATTCAGCTTCCATCAACAGGTGGTATGGGTACAATTATTTTCGTAGCTGCCGGTGTATGTGTTGTAGGATTTTTAATCCTTACATCTAGAAAAACTAAAAGAACAAAATAATGAAAGAAATTTTCAGGAAAGCCATACGATTTATTGGATACTTGATTGGTTTTGGGATTATTTTATATCCTGCTGTCAGCGATATGGTCAATCAAAGAAATAGCACTATTGCAATTACAAATTATGATAAGACTGTACAGGGAATTACAGAAGAGGAAGAACAACGACTGATTGCAGAAGCAAATGCTTATAATGCAAGAATGTCCGGGGCGGCAGAAGTGTTTGATCCTTTTTCGGAAGCGGATCAAGAGAAAAATAAAGAGTATGAACGAATCCTAAACCTTGATGGCAATGGAATGATGGCATATTTGGAAATCCCTAAATTAGGAGTTCATATGCCGGTGTATCACGGTGTTTCTGAAGCGGTCCTTCAGGTTGGGGCGGGACATGTAGCGAATACGTCCTTCCCCGTAGGGGGATCTGATACGCATGCTGTTATTACAGGACATCGTGGTCTGCCATCGGCAAAATTATTTACAGAATTGGACAAGTTGGTTGTTGGAAATATTTTCTATATAAAAGTCGTCAATGAGGTTATGGCTTATCAGGTAGACCAAATTCTGACGGTAGAACCACACCAGACAGAAGATTTAAAAATTGTAGAGGGAATGGATTATGTTACATTAGTAACCTGTACTCCCTACGCAGTGAATACCCATCGTTTGCTGGTGAGAGGTAAGCGAATACCTTATTCAGAAGCAGTTGAGCTGGAAGAAAGAGTTCAAGATAAAGTAGTGTTATCTACTTATACAAAAGCAGTAATTGTTGGAATTTTTGTATTGTTTTTTATATGGATTTTAAAAATAATCATTAGGAGGTTGATGAGAAAGCATGAAAAATAAAATATGGATTTTATGTATGAGCTTCCTGCTGATTATATTAAGTATTCATCCGGTAATGGCTGCTGACAATTTGAAAGGAAGCATTCAACTCAATGCATATATTGAGAAGGGAAATTCAGAGAAATATCTTCTTAAGGATGTATCCTTTGAGCTTTATCAGCTTACGAAGATTACAGAAGGAGTGGAAACCTTCCTTGAAGCGTATTCTGAATATCAGGTTATGCCGAACTGGAACGATGCACAGGAGCTTCAGACTTTGGCTCGTTCATATCAGACATTTATAAAAAGAAAAAATATTGAAGGAACAAAAATTGTAACAAGTCCAAAAGGGATAGCAACATTTGAAGATTTGGAAGAGGGGCTATATGTAATATGGCAGTCAAAGGACGCTGTTGTGGATCGGAATGTCTATCGGAGCAGTCCGATGCTTGTGCATATTCCATCCTATGACGGAAACGAAAAAAATCTGCATGTGTTGATTAACCCTAAATTTGAGAATGAAAAGTTGCCGATTATTAATGAAAAACCACCGGGGAAGGTTCAAACGAGTGATGAATTACAGATGGAAAAGTATATTCTGATAATACTGGTGTGTATTTTCGTTATTTCAGTATCTTGTTTTAGGTATAAAAATTTTTCCGAACATAAATAAAAAAAAGCTTATTCAGATGTGAAAAAATACACATCTTGAATAAGCTCTTTTTGTATTATATGAAAAAGCATAAAAAATAAAAATAAGAAGTTATTTTGTTGTTTCCCGTTTTAAAAGAATTGGTGTGATAACTTTATGTACAGGTTCGAGAAATGTACGTGGCTTACGTTTATGATTTTCTTTAATTCGTTCTGATAAAATTTGTAGAGCAGTATCTGCGATTTTATCAATCTGTTGACCGACAGTACTTGTAGGAATGACAGACTCTCTGGAAATCGGAGAATCATCAAATCCTACGATTTTATAATCATCTGGCAATTTTCCGTATCGCTGGAAGAGACGATTTAGAATAATATTGGCAAAGGTATCATTTGGAAGGAAAAGTCCTTTAACTTTGTCTTTATATTTCTGATCAATTTCGTCCAGAAGACGATAAAAAACATCGATACTTTCTTCATAGCTATGACCGGTATCAGTAAGAATTAATTCATAGGGAAGATTTTGTTCTGCACAAGTGTTTAAAAATCCATGAATTCGTTCATAAGAAGGAACTTCAGGAGAAAGATCGGCATTAATATGGATTAGTATCTCTGCGCCGGATTTTGCCAGAAGGCTTGTTGCTTGCACGCCTCCCATATAGTTGTCTGTGTTCACACTGCAAATATGTTTGTCTTCACGCTCAATCGCTACGATTGGAATGTTGTAGGAAGCCAGTTCTTTTGAGGTAAGATTGTGACTTAGGATAATCATGCCTTCAATTTTATAGGCAAGCAGTTCTTGAATGTATTTTCTTTCTGTTTCTTCATTATCTTTTACGGTAAATACAAGAAATTTGTAGCCATATTTTTCATAAGTGGAAAGGATTTGATCAAGAATGGCAGAATAATAATGCATATATAAGTTAGGTATAATGATGCCTATAAATTCTGTTTTTCCGTTGGCGAGAATGCGTGCCACTTTATTTTCTTTATAGTCAAGAGCTTCCAAAGCATCTGCAATAATCTGTTGATTTTCTAATGTCAAAGAATCAGGATTGTTAAAATAGCGGGATATTGTGGTTTTTGAAAAATGTGTGTATTCGGCAATATCGCTAAAAGTTATATTTTTTTTATTCATTTAAAAATTCCCTCCTTTGAGAATCTTATAAATAGTATAGCAAAAAAGAAAAATTGAAACAAGGATAACCGGTAAAAGAAACGGTTAAGTAACCGGTTTTGTAATAATGTAATAAAAATGAAAGAGTAGAATTGTGAATTATTCTGAAAATGAAATAAGAAAGAGAATATTTCTTGACGAATGTATGGAAGTTTGCTAGTATGAAACTATAAAGTAACCGGTTACTTTACCGGTTATAAAAGTGGAATATAGAAGGTAACAGAAGCGAAAAGGAGGAGACTATGAGGCGAATAAAGTATCTGCTTCTGGCTGGACTGCTTGCAGTCGGAGGTCTGACAGGATGTCAGAAAAAAGAAGTTCATCCAGGAGATGTGAAAGGATATGAAGAAGGAGAAGAGTATCTGTCAATCTGGGTACATAGTATTGAGGACACACCGGAGGGGAAGGTATACAGAGAGTCTGTAGAAAGCTTTAATGAGAAATACAATGGAAAGTATTTTGCAGATATTGAATTTATCCCAAGAAATGACAGTGGAGGAGGTTATTCAGATAAGATTAATTCTTCCGTGCTTTCCGGAGATTTACCAGATGTGCTGACGCTGGATGGGCCTAATGTAGCAGCTTATGCAAAGAATAATATCATTCAGCCATTGGCGCCGTTGACAGAAGAGGAACGTGGGAAATATTTGGAATCTATCATTGATCAAGGAACTTATGATGAGAAACTCTATGCTTTGGGAGTGATGGAATCCAGCGTAGGTCTTTATTATAATAAAGATATTTTGAAAGAGGCTGGAATTGAGGTTCCGGATGCAGATCATCCGTGGACGACAACGGAATTTATGGATATTTTGGAAAAATTAAAACCAATTATGAAAGAGAAAAAAGGATACCCACTTGATATGACGTTTCCTGTAGGGGAGACAAGTATTTACTATTATGCACCGTTTATTTGGGCAAATGGTGGAAATCTTGTCAGCGAAGATGGGCTTACAGTAGAAGGATATTTTAATTCAGAAGAAAATGCAGAGACGATGAATTATTTCCGACAGATTGTGGAAAAAGAGTATATGTCAGAAGCACCAATTGAATTCTTATTTGAAAGTGGAAGAGCAGCTTTTAAATTTGATGGTGCATGGGAAGTAAATACTGTGTATGAAAGTTATCCGGATTTGAATTTAGGAGTTGCTCCTTATGTTGTAGGAGATGAGTGGAACGGAGAACGATATACACCGACAGGTTCCTGGGCATTTGCAGCATCCGCTACAACAGAAAAAATTGAGGGAGCTACTGAGCTTGTAAAATGGATGAGCGGTGTAGAAAGCGGTGTGAATATGTGGGAAACTGCAAAGTCACTTCCTTCAACTTATGAAGCATTTGAGCAGATTGCGATTTTCCAGGAGGATGAAAACTATAATGCACTTTATGAGCAATTGAGTAAATATGGACACCCGAGACCGAAGACACCTGTTTATCCGCAGGTAAGTACTTCTTTCCAACAACTTCTCGAAAGTGTTGCTTTGGGAGGAAAAGATACCCAGACACAAATGGATAAATCTGTAGAAAGGATTAACGCGAAACTGGAACGTTATAAGAAAAAATAATGAAGAAAAAAGAATCAATTTTAGGAATGGCGTTTTTTGGACCAGCGCTGATATTACTTACTTTATTCCTTTTTTTACCAATGGCGCTGACATTTATTTTTAGTTTTACTGATTATTTTGCTTTGAATCCAGATATGACAAGCTTTGTTGGGTTGAAGAACTATGCAAATATATTCAAAGATGAACTCTTTTTGAAAGCATTCTTCAACACGGTAAAATTTGTACTGATTATTGTTCCATTCCAGTGTATTGGTGCTCTGCTTCTTGCACTTGGAATTAATAAGGTGACCCATTGTAAAAAATATTTTAAAGTAGCATTTTTTATACCTGTTGTTATGTCACTGGCAGTTGTATCAACATTATGGATGGACATTTATAGTCCGGAGGGAATTTTAAATACGATGCTGTCACAAATCGGAATTCAGGCACAACCGTTTATATATAGTGCAAAACAGGCACTTCCGTCTATTGCAGTAATGAGTGTATGGCAGGGTGTAGGATATCAGATGATTATTTTCCTTGGAGGACTTCAAAATATCAATCCGGCACTTTACGAAGCAGCGGAGTTGGATCATGCAAGCGCATGGCAGAAATTCAAAGATATTACACTTCCGGAATTGAAACCACTTTGTGTATTCGTATTCATCACGGTAACAATCGGAGCATTCCGTATGCTTGTACAGCCAATGGTTATGACAGGCGGTGGACCGGATCATTCCACATATACCCTTGTTTATGATATTTATGAGACAGGTACCATGAACTGGGAGATGGGACTTGCGTCTACAATGGCAATTGTATTTACGGTATTTGTGGTTATTTTAACCATTATCCAGAATGTGCTGACAAAAGGAAAGGAGAAAAAACATGTTGACAAGAAAGCAAAAAACAGTTAATTGGATTTTGATTATATTTCTTTTGGTGTTATCTGTGTTTTTCTTATTTCCGGTTATTTGGATGATTGCAAATTCCTTTAAACCGGATGCAGCAATTACAGCAGATATGAATTCACTGGCGGCTTTTATTCCGCCGGCATTAAACGGAAATTATTTTGAAAACTATATTACAATTCTTACGGATACGAATTTTTTAAGATATATGCTGAACACTCTGCTATATGCGGCAGTTCTCATTGTACTTGGAATTATTGTGAATGGTTTGGCAGGATATGCACTTGCAAAGGTGAATTTTCCATTTAGAGAACAATGGCTTTTGGTTATTATGATGTTGCTGATTGTACCGACAGAAACGGTTATCACCATTCATTTCCTGATTATTGCCAAGGCAGGGCTTTTAAATACCGTAATTGGTTATATTTTACCGATGATTGTAAATCCGTTTAATATTTTCTTATTCAGACAGGTGTTTGTAAGCCTGCCGGATGATGTATATGAAGCAGCTCAGCTTGATTTTTGTGGACCGGTTAAATACTTTTTTACTATGGTGTTACCGATGTCTAAGACTGTGGTTGCAACAGTCAGCGTGTTTACATTTTTAGGTGTATGGAACGATTATCTCTGGCCTTCACTTGTATTTACATCCAGTGATCTTCTGACGGCACAGATTGGTTTGAACTCCATCACATCCAATGATAATACAACCATGGGACAGGTGCTTGCTGTCATCACTTTGATTACGATTCCGGTTATGATCATTTACGCTCTGTTCTCAAAACAGATTGTAGAAGGTGTAACTTCAACAGGTTCTAAGGAGGGTTAATATATTATGGCTTTTATTGAATTTAAGAATATTGGAAAAAAATATGCAGGTGCAGAGAAAAAATCAGTAGATGATTTTAACTTAGAGATTAATGAGAAAGAATTTATTGCATTCGTAGGACCATCAGGTTGTGGTAAATCTACAACGCTTCGTATGATTGCAGGTTTTGAGGAGATTACAGAAGGAGAGCTTTATATTGACGGGAAAAAAGTAAATGAAGTAGCTCCGAGAGATAGAGGAATTGCAATGGTATTTCAGAACTATGCTTTATATCCTCACATGACCGTAGAGAAAAATATCGGTTATGGTCTGAAGAACATGAAAATGCCGGCAGACCAGATTAAGAAAAAGGTAGATTGGGCAATTGATATTTTAGGATTACAGGAATATCGAAATCGTAAACCGAAAAATTTGTCCGGTGGACAGCGCCAGAGGGTAGCGTTAGGAAGAGCAATCGTAAAAAACCAGAAAGTATTTCTTATGGATGAACCATTATCTAACTTGGATGCAAAGCTTCGTGTCAGCATGAGAACGGAGATTAGTAAGCTTCATCGAGAGCTTGGTGCAACAACAATTTATGTAACACATGACCAGGTGGAAGCGATGACCATGGCAGACCGCATTGTTATTATGAAGGATGGTGTGATTCAGCAAGTAGGAAAGCCAATGGAGCTTTATGATCATCCGGTAAATAAGTTTGTAGCAGGATTTATTGGTTCTCCACAGATGAACTTTTTTGATGTGACAGTTACAGGAAACAATATTACATTCGCAGACGGCAGTACATTTGCACTATCAGAAAGTGTTGTGAAGAAACTTGCCGGAAAAGAAGGAGATATGATTCTTGGAATTCGTGGTGAAGATTTGAAGATGGATGCGGCAAATCTGGAGCTTTATAAAGAAAGTCGTCAGAAGGCAATTATTACAGATACAGAAGTTATGGGAAATGAAAACAATCTGTATTTCCAGTTTGGAGGATGCCAGGCAGTAGCAAGAGTATCCAAATATGAAATCAGCCAGGTGGGTGATGAAATTGAGTTTGTATTTGTACCATCGAAGATGCATTTCTTTGATAAGGATACAGAAATGAATTATATGTAGGGGGTACAAATATGAAGACAATGAATATCTTTTTAGGGACAATAGAAGGCGTAAAAAATTTTGTGAATACAGTTTGTAAGCTGGATTGTGATGTGGACATTGCATCAGGACGTTATGTGATTGATGCAAAGTCGATTATGGGGATTTTTAGTATCAATTTATCAGAACCTGTTATGGTTCGAATTCATGCAGACGGAGAAGATGCAGAAAAAGCGGCAGCTCTTTTACAACCGTTTGCAGTAGAAGAGTAATGGAGGAATTCTATGCAGAAAATACACGTAAAACCGAATAACAATTGGATGAATGACCCGAATGGTTTTATTTATTATCAAGGTGCATACCATTTATTTTATCAGTGCTTCCCATATAATGCCAGATGGGGAAGAATGCATTGGAACCACGTAATCAGTAAGGATTTAGTACATTGGGAAAATCTCGGAATTGCGCTGTTTCCAAGTAAAACTGATGACAGAAGCGGATGTTTTTCAGGAAGTGCAGTGGAAGAAGATGGAAAATTGTATCTGTATTATACCGGTGTGAATTATACGGTGGAAAATCCCGAGGATATTAATCTTTGTTTAGATGAACAGTTTGTATCTGCACAAATGATGATTACTTCAGAGGATGGAATGCAGTTTGACAACATAAAAGATAAGAAAACAGTAATTCCAGTTATTCAAAATTCGCAAATCGGAGATGCAAGACACACAAGAGATCCAAAAGTCTGGAAAGAAGAGGACGGCTGGTATATGGTGCTTGGAAGTACAATAGAAGACAGAAAAGGAAGATTGCTGTTTTTCAAAAGTACAGACAAGGAACATTGGGATTATGTAAACTCTGTTTCTAAAGGAGAAGAATTTGGCTGGATGTGGGAATGTCCGGATTACTTTGAAGTAAATGGCAAACAGATTATCATCTTTTCTCCGATGGGGATTTTGAAGGATGGCAAGGCAGATGAAAATCAAGCCATTTGTATGCAGGTGTCTTTTGATAAAAAAAATTGCCGCATGGAACTTCCGGATACTTATCAATTTCTGGATTATGGCTTGGATCTCTATGCACCGCAGAGTACAGTAGATGCACAGGGAAGAAGAATTTTGATGGCATGGCTTCGTATGCCACAGCCGGTAGATGGAAAATGGCAGGGAATGATGAGTATTCCACGTGTAGTAGAAGTGAAGAACGGAAAAATCTATTTCCGTGTGCATCCAAATATCCAAAATGTATATACAAAAAAGATTGATTCACCAAAAGAAGCTTCAGACGCAGGATATCGATTACGATTTTCTCTGCAGGACGGAGAGGAAGTTAATGTTGGAGGATATCGTATCTTCCGTCAGGGTAAAAAAATCTGCACAGACAGAAGTACGTTGTATACGGCATTTCCCCAGTTTCGTACAGAGTTTGCAACACCGGAATTAGCAGATGGATTTAATCTGGAAGTTTATGTGGACCAAAATCTGATAGAAGTGTTTGTAAATGAGGGAGAGGCAGTAATATCAAATGCTGTATATCAGCTTGGAAATGAAATTAAGGTACAGGGAAATGTATCCGTAGCAATAGAAACTTTAGAATAGATAAATGACTGCACAAGGAGAAAGAAAATGTATGATGTAGTAGCGCTTGGAGAGCTTTTGATTGATTTTACAGAAAGCGGAAAAAGTGAACAGGGAAATCAGCTTTTGGAAGTAAATCCAGGGGGAGCACCATGCAATGTGCTTGCTATGCTGAAACAGATGGGAAAAAAGACCGCATTTATTGGAAAAGTTGGACAGGATATGTTTGGAAACTTGTTGAAACAGACATTAGACGAAGTGGGGATTGATTCAAAAAATCTGATTATGGATGAAGAGGTACGAACAACGCTTGCATTTGTACATACATTGGCAGATGGAGATAGAGAGTTTTCATTCTATCGAAATCCTGGCGCAGATATGATGCTTAGTGAAGAGGAAATCAATCCGGAAGTTATAAAAGATACAAAAATATTTCATTTTGGTACGTTGTCCATGACACATGAAGGTGCGAGAAATGCTACAAAAAAAGCAGTTTCCATTGCGAAAGAGGCAGGTGCACTCATTTCTTTTGATCCGAATTTGCGAGAGCCTCTGTGGGAGTCTTTGGAGCTTGCAAAAGAGCAGATGGAATATGGTTTCCGGCAATGCGATATTTTGAAAATTTCGGATAATGAGATCCAATTTGTAACCGGAAAAGAGGATTATGATGAAGGAATTGCCATTCTTCAGGAAAAATATCAAATTCCACTAATTCTTCTTACAAAAGGGAAAGATGGAAGCTGTGCCTATTATAAAGAAATGCGAGTAGAGAAAAAAGGTTTTTGCGTGCAGGCAATTGAGACAACCGGAGCAGGAGATACATTTTGCGGCTGTTCTTTGGGATACCTGTTGGAGCATGACCTTCAGCATCTATCCGAGAAAGAGCTGGAAGAGATGCTTACATTTGCCAATGCAGGAGCGGCTTTGATTACATTGAAGAAAGGAGCTATTCGCTCCATGCCAAAAGAACAGGAAATCCGCAGATTTGTAGAAGAAAAAAGCAGATAAGGAATAGAAGAATGAAAGCAAAAAAATCACAGGCAGAACAGCGTTATGAGAAACGCCTGGAACTGTATTATGACGAATTAAAATGGCTTTATATGGAGTTGTATCCAGAACGCAGCGATCAGTTTGAGAATTTATTATATCGGATGCAAGAGGCATATCATGTACGAAAACCGAATTTGAAAAAGTTAGATGAGTCACGTGCGAAGAATACAGATTGGTATAAAAAGAGTGACTTGCTGGGCATGATGCTCTATACAGATGCGTTTGCAGAGAACCTCAATGGAGTTAAAAAACGGTTGGATTATATTGAATCATGTCATGTGAATTATCTGCATTTAATGCCTCTCCTTGCTTCCCCGGAAGGGCGAAGTGATGGTGGATATGCGGTAGCAGATTTTCGGAGTGTGCAGCCGCAACTTGGGACAATGAAAGATTTGGAGAACTTGACCGGAGCATGTCATAGGCGAAACATCTGCGTCTGCCTTGATTTTGTGATGAATCATACATCTGAAGATCATGAGTGGGCAAAACGTGCCAGACAAGGTGAACGGGAATATATGGACCGTTATTACTTTTACGATAATTATGAGCTTCCGGCAGAATTTGAAAAGACAGTTCCACAGGTATTTCCTACAACGGCTCCGGGGAATTTTACATGGCTTCCTGATATGGGGAAACATGTCATGACAACCTTCTATCCATATCAATGGGATCTGAACTACTGGAATCCGGTTGTCCTAAACGAGATGATTGACAATATGCTGTATCTTGCTAATCGAGGAATTGATATTTTACGATTGGATGCCGTACCATATATTTGGAAACAGTTAGGAACGAGCTGTCGCAACCTTCCACAGGTTCACAGCATTGTCCGAATTATGAGAATTGTGACGGAAATTGTATGTCCGGGTGTGCTTTTGCTTGGAGAGATTGTTATGGAACCTTCAAAAGTAGTGCCATACTTCGGCACCATAGAAAAGCCGGAATGTCATCTGTTGTATAATGTTACAACCATGGCAACGACTTGGCATACAGTGGCAACGAAGGATGTCAGGTTGTTGAAAAGGCAGATGGAGATTATCAGTCACTTACCAAAAGACTATGTATTTTTGAATTATCTTCGTTGTCATGATGACATAGGATGGGGATTGGATTATGAGTGGTTAGAGAATTTTTCGATTCGTGAAATTCCACATAAGCAATATTTGAACGATTATCTGACCGGAAAGTACCCAGAGGCTGTAGGGCGCGGAGAATTATATAACTCAGATCCAATCAGTAAAGATGCCAGATTATGCGGAACAACGGCTTCCCTTTGTGGTTTGGAAAAGGCTCTGTATGAACAGGACGAAGAGGAAATTAGGAAAGCAGCCGGATGGGTGATTATGCTACATGCGTATTTGCTTGTACAATCCGGAATTCCGGTATTGTATTGTGGAGATGAAATCGGACAGTTGAATGATTATAGCTATCATGATGACCCGATGAAATGTGAAGATTCCAGATATTTGCATCGTGGAAAATTTCAATGGGATTTGCAGAAAAAAATATGTGAAGAGGGTACAAGTCAACATCAGATTTTTAACGCTTTAAAAGAATTGGAAACATTTCGAGCAGAACATAAAGTTTTTGATGCACAGGCAGATATAGAAATGTTGGAAACCTATGACAATGCCATACTTGGAATTAAAAGAAGCCAAGATGAAGAAAAATTGATTGCGTTATTTAATTTTTCCCAGGAAGAAAAAACAGCATGGATTCAAGAAGATGGCCTTTATACAGATGTAATGTCAGGTGAACAAAAAGAAGCGAAAGCCGTTTTAGTTCCTGCGGGCAGTTTTTGTTGGTTGTATCAAGTTTGATTTTGGATGAGATACTATGAAAACCGCTGAAAACCTTATTTTTTAAGGATTTCAGCGGTTTTTGTTTATGGTTCTTAATTAAATAATAGTGGGATGCGAATGAAAGAAAATGGGTTTTTACTGGGAAATATAAAAAATCAAGAAAAAACTTGCAAATGAAAAAAAATTTGATAATATAAAGGGCATAACGTTGTGGTTACTACAAATGTAGAAATAAATCGTATGGAAAGGAAAAATGGCTATGACAAATTATACAGAAAAAGTGTATTTACTTCTTGATGTAGGAGGAACACAGATTAAAGGCGCTGTGTTTGATGAGGAAGGCAACAGAAAAACAGATATTTCTTCTTACCCATCAAAATCCAGAGAAAGCGCAGATGTTATTCTGGATAATTTTGCTTTTATTTTGAGAGAGTTAATGAACACAAATCCGCAGGCAGAAATAATAGGAGTTGGCATGGCATTTCCGGGACCTTTTGATTATGAAAAGGGAATTTGTCAAATTCAGGGATTGAATAAATATGACAGCATTTACGGAAGAGCCTTAGAACCTGAAATGAAAAAAAGAATTCCTGAAATTGAAAATGCTAAATTTGGTTATTTGCACGACATTGAGGCATTTGCAGTTGGAGAAGCATGGTTCGGAGAAATGCAGGATGAATCAAAAATCGTATGTCTTTGTATAGGGACAGGTACAGGAACAGCATTTTTAAAGGATAAAGTTCCTCAGAAATCAGGAGAGGGAGTACCGGAGTGTGGATGGTTGTATTGGCTTCCATATAAAGACTCTATTATTGATGACTATATTTCAGTAAGAGGACTGGAACGAATTTGTAAGGAAGTATTTGGAGAGCCTAAGAGCGGAAAAGAACTTTATGATTTATGTCAGAAAGGTGATGAAACAGCTCTGAAAGCATGGAAGAAATTTGGAGATGACATTATAGCTGCAATTCTTCCTGTTATCGAAGATTTCCATCCTGATGCAATTATTTTCGGTGGACAGATTTCAAAGAGCTTTACTTATTTTGGTAAAGAATTTGCAGAAGAATGTGAAAAGAGAAATATTAAAATTCATGTGCAAACAGAAACTTCCGAAAAAGCTATGCAAGGACTGTTTGTGAAAATGACAAGAGGATAAAAGATCTAAGATAAAAAATTTTATAATATTTGCAGATGGAGGCACATCTGCAGCAATATCTGATGATTTTGAGAGGTATATAGATAAAGAGATGAATATGAATTTGAGACAGAAATTTATTCCTAATCAAAATCCCACAGAACGTGAACTTTTGATTGGAGCCCGCGGTATTATGATAGAAGGTGCAGTTGCATCAATTATTTATGCAGTCGCAACAAACAATATTATGACGGGGTATCTTGGCTATCTGGGGGCATCAGTTGCTGCGTGTGCCTCCATTGCTTTAATTCCGCAGCTAGGCTGTATTTTACAGTTTTTTTCTCCGTTTTTATTTGAAAGGTTTCGTTATCGAAAACCAATCATGTGGATTTTATGTGTGATTTATCGTTTTTCAGTAGCGGCAATGTTTTTGCTTCCATTACTTTTATCAGGTGCAAATTTTCGAGTAGGAACGGCAGTTGCTCTGTATATTATTGCCTTTGCAAGCGCCGGTATTGTAACGCCGGGGCTTCAGCAGTGGACCATAAGCCTTGTGGACGTAAAAGAACGAGGGGTATATATGGCAAAGAAGGATATTCTGGCAGTTGGGGTAAATAGTATTGTGACTTTTTTACTTAGTCGTCATCTGGATAAGCTTATGGCTTTAGGAAACGACAGTCAAGGTTATCAGACCGTAGGACTTGTATGTCTGGTATTGGCTCTTTTAGATGCAGTGCTTTTATTAAATATATGTGAGCGTCCCGTAGAGGAGACCGTAGGAGTACAGTTATCAGACGTACTTCAGCCTGTGAAGGATAAGAGCTATCGTCCGCTACTTTTATATAATATTTTTTCCAGTGTTGCCGGCGGTATTGCAACGCCGTTTTTAATTGTATACCAGCTTCGGGTACTGGGACTGAGCCATACGTTTCTGGCAAGTGCGGGAATTGTGGCGGCAATAGCAGGAATGGCAGGAAGCTATCTGTGGGGACGGTTTTCAGACAAGCACATGTGGGATTGGACCATTCACCGTTCCGCATCCATTGGCTTTTTGTGTACGGTGTCATGGGCATTTGTCACCCCTGAAAGTGCTCCATTTATTGCTCCTATTTTAATGACTGTTACCACGGCATGTAACTCAGGAACGGTAATTGCCAATACAAATTTGCAGTATTCTGCCAGCCCTGCCACAGGGAAAACTTTATATTTGGGAGTTACAGCAGCCATTATCAGTGTTGCGGGCTGCTTAACAACTGCATGCAGTGCATCTTTACAGTCGGTTTTCGAACAGTCTTTGGGATATAAGAGTATTTCTGTTTTATTCTTAATATCCGGTGTGGGAGGGCTTATCAATCTCTTTATTAACGGTCGGAAATTGCCGCATATTAAGTAAGTTTACAGTCTTGTGAACTGATGTTAGGTAATTGGAAAGGTTGTAAAGTTAAAAGTAACTCTCATAAAACTAGTAATTATATACAAAAACTATTTTGCGAAAGTGTGCATTATATATGAAAAGGCTAAAGTATATTGACGAATACGTCAAAAAGTGATAAATTCATTATAGAAATGTTAGGGAAAAGGGGGATGTTATGGCTGAGAAGAAATCGGTTTCTATGCAGGATATAGCAGATGAGCTGGGCGTAAGTAAAGTTACTGTTTCCAAAGCCTTAAATGGCAAGGAAGGAGTCGGCGAGGCTCTCAAGAAAAAAATCGCTGATTTGGCAGAGAAATCAGGATATGTTCTTCCCAATTATGGAAACAGGAAGACGAAAAAAGTCGGAATTATTATGAGCGATCGTTTTAATTCCGGAGACGAAGGCAAGTTCTACATGGCAATGTATGAAAAAATTATTAGTGAACTTCAGAAAGCTTCCTGTACCAGCATGATGATATCACCTAATCGACATAGTCTTGCAGGAGATTTGCAGACTATTAAGTCATCGGGAATATTTGATGGCCTGATATTTCTAGGAATACTGGATTGGGAAGTGAAAAAGCAATTAGATGCCGTTAATCTTCCGAAAATCTATGTGGATGTCTATGATGAAACTCATAAATCAGACTCGGTTGTGACAGAAAATATTTACAGCTGTTATGAAATTACCAATTATCTGATACATCAGGGACATACAGAGATTGGATTTGTAGGAACGGTGGGAGCTACTACAAGTATCACAGACCGTTATCTGGGATACGTAAGGAGTATGCTGGAAAATAATATTACTCCCCAAGATGTATGGAATATTCCGGACCGCAGTCAGGAAGGAGAGGCAATACCTTTAGAACTTCCGAAAGAAATGCCTACTGCATTTGTATGCAACTGTGATGAAACGGCATTTCAGTTGGTTAAGGAATTAACAGCAAAAGGTTATCATATACCGGAGGATATTTCTGTGGCAGGATTTGATAATTCCATTTATGCACAGGTTTGCAGTCCGCCGCTTACTACAGTGGCAGTTGACATCGAAGAAATCGGTAAACTTGCAGCACGGCGTATGATAAAGCACATGAGCAACCCTGCGAAAAAGGGCGGAGGTGTATTCCGAGTTCCCGGCAATATTATATACCGGGAGTCTGTTCGTAATATAAAAAGAGAGGAACAGAAATCATAAACTAAAAGATAAGGAGGAATGGAGTTGAAGAAAGAAAAAAAACTCAGAAAAAGAAATCGTTGGACAAAAAACGATACGGAGCTGACCATTCTGGCGCTTCCGACAGCAGTCTGGTACATATTATTCTGTTTTCTGCCGATGTTTGGTTTGATTATTGCATTTAAGAATTACAGAGTGACTGCGGGAGAAAGCTTCATTTACAATGTTTTCCACAGTGACTGGTCAGGTTTTAAAAACTTCGAATTCTTAATAAAGTCCAATGACTTATTTGTTATTTTAAGAAACACAATTCTTTATAACCTGGCATTTATTGTAATCGGAATGATTCTTTCCGTTGGATTTGCGATTATGATCAGTTTGCTGCACAATAAAAGAGCTTCTAAAGTATACCAGACATTGATGTTCTTCCCATACTTTATGTCATGGGTAGTAGCATCTTATTTCCTGGATGCCTTTTTAAATCAGGACAATGGTTTGATTAATACAATGCTTCGTGACGGAGGGCATGAACCGGTTCAGTGGTACATGAAAGCAAGCGTTTGGCCAGCTATTTTAATCTTTATGTATCTGTGGAAAAGTACAGGATATAACATGGTTATTTATTTATCCAGTATTTCAGGAATTGATACTACCTTATATGAAGCGGCTGTTATGGACGGTGCAAATAAACGTCAGCAGGTACGATACATTACATTGCCTTGCTTGAAAAATGTTATTATTATGATGTTTATTTTGAATGTAGGTAAAGTCTTTTATTCAGACTTTGGATTGTTCTTCCAGTTATCTCAGGGAGCAACCGGTTCTATCTTTAATACGACAGCAACAATCGATACACAGGTATTTAACATGCTGCAGTCCTCAACACCGATTGGTATGACTTCAGCAGTAACCTTCTTCCAGTCAGTAGCATGTTGTATTACAATTTTAGTTGCTAATGCGATTGTGCGAAAATTAGACGAAGACAGTGCAATTATATAGGAGGTGTGAAAATGGCGAAAAATAAAAAAGATTTAGATCTTGCGGAGTCTTCAAAATTGAATAGAATTTCCGGAGGCACTAACGCAATTTTTAACATTATATTCATCCTATTGGCATTGGTTTGTATTATTCCGGTATTTTTTGTTTTCATGATTTCCGTTTCATCAGAAGAGTCTATTGCACAGAACGGTTATCGTTTTATTCCGGAAGTATTTTCACTGGATGCTTATAAATTCTTAGGGCGTGAAATTTCTATGATTGTTGATGCTCTCGGAGTTTCTGTAATCGTAACAGCAGTCGGTACTGTATTAGGTGTTGCTTTAACAACTTTAATGGGATATGTCATTTCCAGACGTAGTTATAAGCTGAACAACTTCTTTACTATGTTGGTTTTCATTCCTATGGTTTTCAATGGTGGTATGATTTCATCTTACGTGGTAAATACACAGTTCATGCATTTGAAGGATACGATGTGGGCATTGATACTTCCGCTGTGTGTATCTTCATTTAACGTAGTCATTTGTAAGACATTTTTTAGAACGAATATACCGGAGTCTGTTATTGAGTCCGCCCAGATTGATGGCGCTACACAGTTCCAGATTTTCGGAAAGATTGCTTTGCCACTGTCAAAACCGCTGTTGGCAACAATCGCTTTGTTCCTTACATTTGGTTATTGGAATGACTGGTTCCAGTCATCTCTGTATATTACTGATTCATCTCTGTATTCTTTACAGGCATTGTTGGATCACTTCGAAAGAAATATGCAGGCTATGTTAAGCAATCCGGCGCTTGGAGTTAGTATGACTGAGTATATAAACTCTATGCCAAAAGAAGGTGCGAGAATGGCAATGGCAGTGATTATTATCGTTCCAATCGCATGCTGCTATCCGTTCTTCCAGAAATACTTTATTTCAGGTCTTACAGTAGGAGCTGTAAAAGGCTGATATAATGAGACGATATTTTCCGGAAGCAATATCCGGCTTCCGGTGAAATTAAAAATTAAAAATTCTAAAAGGAGGATATTTTACAATGAAAAAAAGACAAGTTGTTGCATTAGGACTTGTAGCTGCAATGAGTATGGGGCTGTTAGCAGGCTGCGGTTCAGATGGCAAAAAGGAAGAAGCTAAAAAAGGTGAAAGCTCAAGTGATGTTGTAACATTAAAATGGATTCAGGTAGGAAATGGTATGCCTAAGAATTACGACGAATGGCTGAAACAGATTAATCCATACCTGGAAGAAAAAATCGGTGTAAATGTAGAAATGGAAATCGTTCCATGGGGTGACTGGGATAACAGAAGAAGTGTTATCACAAACTCCGGTGAATATTTCGATATTCTCTTTACAGACCAGACACGTTACAATGCAGAAATCGCAAATGGTTCTTTAATGGACTTAACAGAAATGTTACCAAAAGAAGCAGCAGGACTGTATGAAATGATTCCAGAAGATTACTGGACAGCAATGAAAGTTGATGGAAAAATTTATGGTGTTCCATCTTACAAAGATAGTTCCCTTACAGAATACTTTGTTTGGGATCAGGATATGGCAGATAAATACAGCATTGATGTTAATGCAATCACTGACTTCAATTCTCTGTATGATGCATTAAAAACAATTAAAGAAGGCGAAGGAACAGCACCATACTACATGTCTAAAAACGGTGCAAACTTCCTTGTTAACCTTGGATTTGATGACTTAAGTGCAAGTTTACCTGTATTAGGTGTTAAATACACAGATGAATCTAAGACAGTTGTAAACCCATTAGCAGATGAAGACGTTTTAGCAAACCTTGATATCATTCACAAAATGTACAAAGAAGGACTTATTAATGGTGATGCACCAACAGCTGATGACTCTAACAAATACAGAACATTCTTTACAGCACAGGGATGGAGTGGAGCTGCAACTACTACATGGGGACCAAACAATGGTATCAACAACTGTGTAGCAGTAAAATATGGTGATACTGTAGTTTCTAACACAACAGTACGTGGTTCTATCAATGGTATTTACTCAGGATGTAAAAATCCAGAAAAAGCTTTACAGTTATTAAACTTAGTTAACACAGATTCTAAAGTACGTGACTTATTCTATTATGGTGTAGAAGGTTCTGACTTCGAATACACAGATGATGGAAAAGTAAACAGACTGACTACAGACTGGGGAATGGCTGGTTATACACAGGGTACATTCTTTAATGTAACTCAGCAGGCAATTGAAACATTCAACCAGTGGGATGAAGTTAAAGAATTAAATGAAAATGCAACACCATCTGTATTACTTGGATTTAACCTTGATACATCTAAGATTGAAACAGAACTTGCAAACTGCCGTGCCGTATACGAAAAATACTATTCAGAATTCTTCACAGGCGCTCAGGATCCAAGAGAACTGATTAAAACAATCGAAAAGGAACTGGAAACAGCAGGTTGGGAAACAATTCGTGCAGAAGCACAGAAACAGATTGACGCTGCAAAATAAAATTAGCTAAAACATAATGAGTGGGGGCATTTTCTAAAAAATGGAGGATGCCCCTGTTCTGACGAGGAGGACAAATGTCAAAGATTATTGGAAATTCATTAAAAAATATTCCATGGCAGGAAAAGCCTGAAAATTATAATATGCCTATTTGGAGATATACACAGAATCCAATCATTAACCGCAATGATATCCCAAGCTCCAACAGTATTTTTAACAGCGCTGTTGTACCTTTTGAAGATGGATTTGCAGGTGTGTTCAGATGTGACAGCAAATGTGTAAGTATGGATATCTTTGCAGGATTTTCAAAAGATGGTATCCACTGGGAAATTAACCATGAACCAATTACTTTTGAAGGTGACTCTGAGGTTACAAAGAGAGAGTATCGTTATGACCCACGTGTTTGCTTTATCGAAGACAGATACTACATCACATGGTGTAACGGATATCATGGTCCAACAATCGGTGTAGCGTATACTTTTGATTTCAAGACTTTCCATCAGTTAGAAAACGCATTTTTGCCATATAACAGAAATGGTGTGCTTTTCCCAAGAAAAATCAATGGAAATTATATGATGCTGAGCAGACCAAGTGATACAGGCCATACACCATTCGGTGATATTTTCTGCAGCCAGAGCCCTGATTTGGAATACTGGGGACACCACAGACATGTAATGTCTACAGAAAAAGGCGATATCTCTGCATGGCAGTCTACAAAGATTGGCCCGGGACCTGTTCCGATTGAGACAGATGAAGGATGGTTATTGATTTACCATGGTGTTATCAATACATGTAACGGATTTGTATACCGTATGGGTGCAGCACTTTTAGACTTAAATGAGCCATGGAAAGTAATTGCACGTTCTAAAGCTTATGTATTAGGACCTTATGAATTATATGAATGTGTAGGAGATGTACCGAACGTGGTATTCCCATGTGCAACTCTTACAGATGCTGATACAGGAAGAATTGCCATTTATTATGGTTGTGCAGATACAGTTACAGGTCTTGCCTTTACAACTGTTGATGATATGTTAAAATATATTAAAGAAAATGCTTTTTAATGAACCTGTTGGATAGTTTCACAACAGGAAAGTGCTTCCAGGTGCATTAGATGCATCTGGGAGCATTTTCACTTATACGATTGTATCAAAGTGTAGCTTGCAGATATCGATATATTTTACGCTCAGTCTGCGCTGGCTTTGAGCTTGTAATCTCTAAGAAGAAATAAAATAGGTATATAAGGAGTGATGCGATAGCATGAGATTTATTGAAGATAGAATTTCTGTAATATGCAATGAATTAAAAGAATTAGCTTTTGTAAAGAAAGAGCCGGTAAAGGGAGTTGTTTATAAGAAGGGATTATATTTTTACCCTTATGAAGCAGATCAGTCAGCAGAACCATGGGAAGAGTTTGACAGCAAGACTATGCATTGGTATGGACCGGATGAACATTATTGGTTCAGAGCAGAATATACTGTTCCGAAGAGTATGGATGGAAAAACTCTTTATCTCAAGGTGGCAACACAGGTAGACCATTGGGATTACGCAAAAAATCCACAATTTTTGTTGTTTGTAAACGGACAGATGACACAGGGAATGGATTTGAATCATCAGACAGTAATGTTGGAAAGATGTGCAAAAGAGGGTGAAACCTATACTATTGATTTACAGGGATACACAGGTGTTATGTTCGCTGAACTGACCTTTACAATGGAAACAGTAGAAGTAGATGAAACAATTAATGAGATTTATTATGATATTGTTGTTCCACTTCAGGGATTTTCCAGAATGCAGGAAGACGATAAAGTGAGAAAGGATTTGCGTACAATCCTGAATAATACAGTTAATCTCTTGGATTTACGTACTCCTTATTCTGAAGAATTTTATCAGTCTATAGAAGAAGCTCATAACTATATTCAAAAAGCATTATATGAAGATATGAGTGGATACGAGGATGTTATTGCTTCTTGTATCGGACATACACACATTGACGTGGCATGGCTTTGGACTGTGGCGCAGACAAGAGAAAAGGTTGCAAGAAGTTTCTCTACTGTATTGAAATATATGGAGGAATATCCGGAATATAAATTTATGTCCAGCCAGCCGGCGCTGTATCAGTTTCTGAAGGAAAGATATCCGGAAACCTATGAAAAAATTAAAGAGCGTGTAAAAGAAGGCAGATGGGAACCGGAAGGCGGAATGTGGGTAGAAGCTGATTGTAATCTTACAAGCGGCGAGTCACTGGTGCGTCAGTTCCTTTACGGAAAGAAGTTCTTTAAAGATGAATTTGGCATTGACAGCCGTATTTTATGGCTTCCAGATGTATTTGGATATTCAGGAGCACTTCCTCAGATTATGAAGAAGAGCGGTATTAAATACTTCATGACTACAAAGTTAGCATGGAATCAGATTAATAAAGTTCCTTACGACACAATGATGTGGAGAGGAATTGATGGAAGTGAAATTTTCACTCATCTGATTACAACATTGGGTGTGGGACAGAGTGAAGCTGATTTCTTTACAACTTATAATGGTATGTTGCATCCAGACGCTATTCTGGGCGGATGGCATCGCTATCAGAACAAGGATATTAACAATGATATTCTTATCGCATTTGGATATGGCGATGGTGGCGGCGGTCCTACAAGAGAAATGTTGGAAACTTCTAAACGTATGGAGAAAGGTATTCGTGGCATTCCAAAGGTACGTCAGGAGTTCGCCGGAAATTATTTTGAAGAGCTTGAGGAGCGTGTGGAAGGAAATAAGAGCTTGCCTGTATGGGAAGGTGAACTTTATTTCGAATACCACAGAGGAACTTATACTTCTATGGGAAGAAATAAACGCTCTAACCGCAGATGTGAGCAGCTTTTAATGGATGCAGAATTATTAGAAGTGCTTACAGGAACAAGTGAAAAAGAAGAAATGGATAAAATCTGGAGAACAGTTCTTTTGAACCAGTTCCATGATATTTTACCAGGTTCTTCTATTGCAGAAGTATACGAAGTAACTAAGAAAGAATATGCAGAAATTGAAAGTCGTCTGGCAGAAATGATTGCAGAAAAATTAAATCTGCTTATGGATGGCGGACAGGATAAAATCAGTGTATTTAATACATTAGGATTTGATAGAAATGATGTTGTAAGCTTAGGCGATTGCCATGCAGCAGCATTGACTGATGAAAGCGGTAAGATTTATCCGGTACAGGAAACAGCCCAGGGAGCAGTTGCATATATTACAGATATTCCTGCAAAAGGCGGAAAAACTTTACAGCTTTTAGATACTGTTAAGGAAGAAGCTTCCAGAATTCAGATTACAGAAAATGGAATAGAAACTCCGTTTTATCGTATTTCTATTGATGAAAACGGTCTGTTTACTTCTATTTATGACAAAGAGTGTGACCGCGAAGTATTAAAAGCCGGAGAAAAGGGAAATCTCCTTCGTATGTATGAAGACAAGCCAATGCACTATGATTGCTGGGACATTGATATGTACTATTCCGAAAAATACTGGGATGCTGAAAAAGCAGATAAAATTCAGTGGACAGAGGAAGGACCTGTACGTGCTACTTTGGAAATTCAGCGTACAATCAGCAATTCTGTTATTAAACAGAAAATTCATTTCTATGCAGACAGCAGAAGAATTGATTTCTCTACATGGGTAGACTGGAAAGAACATCAGCATTTACTGAAGGTTCACTTCCCTGTAAATATTCACTCAGATGAGGCGACTTTTGAAGTACAGTTTGGTAATCTGAAGAGAAAAATTCATGGAAATACAAGCTGGGATGAAGCAAGATTTGAAAGCTGCGGACAGAAATGGATGGATATTTCTGAAGGTCACTATGGCGTCAGCCTGTTGAATGACTGTAAATACGGTTACTCTGCAAAAGACAGCAATATTGCTCTTACACTGATTAAATCAGGTATTGAGCCAAATAAGACTGCAGATCAGGAAGAACACGTATTTACTTATGCTTTATATCCTCACAAAGAAGTGTGGTGTGCAGCAGGAACTGTTCAGGAAGCGTACAAACTTAATCAGCCGGTCTATGCAGCAGCAGGAGAATTGAAGAATTCAGGAAAATCCTTTATTTCTACAGACAAAGATAATATTATTATAGAGACAGTAAAACCGGCAGAAAATGGAGATGGCATGATTGTCAGACTTTATGACTGTGAAAACAGCCTGACAAAAGCAACTCTGACTTTTGCTGAAGGAATGCTGGAAAGTGTAGAAGAATGTAATCTTATGGAAGAAAAAGAGGTTGATATCGAGGCTTGCGGCAACAGCTTTACTGTATCTGTGAAACCTTATGAAATTAAGACCTATAGGGTGAGGTTAAAATAATGAAAAAAAATACCTACAGTGCCGAGGCAAAAGAATTACTTGACAAAATGACTCTGCAGGAAAAAATTGGACAGTTAAATCAAAAACTTTATGGTTTTGGTATCTATGAGAGAAACGGGGAAGAAATCTCCTTTAGTCAGGAGTTTGAAGATGAAGTAGAGAAGTACGGAGGGCTTGGAACTTTGTACGGTCTCTATCGTGCAGACCCCTGGTCTCAGAAGAATTATGAAAATGGTCTTTACGGCGAAAACGCCGTAAAGGCATACAACAAGATGCAGGAATACGTTCTGGAACATTCCAGACTGCGTATTCCCGCATTATTAAGCACAGAATGTCCTCATGGGCATCAAGCCCTTGACAGCTATCTTCTTCCCGTAAATCTGAATATGGGAGCAACATTTAATACAGAATTGATTCATTCTGCTTATAGTGTTTGTGGTAAACAGCTTCGTGAGATGGGAGTAGATTTGGCATTGATTTCTCTGCTTGATGTGGTGAGAGATCCACGTTGGGGACGTAGTGAAGAATGTTTTTCAGAAGACCCATATCTCTGCTCAAAAATGGCAGAACAGATTGTAAAAGCAGTTCAAGATGAGGGTGTTTCCGTAGTAGCAAAACATTTTGCCGCACAGGGTGAATGTACCGGAGGTATCAATGCAAGTGCAGCAAGAATCGGAGAGAGAGAACTTCGGGAAATCCATCTTCCGGCAATGAAAGCCTGTGCTGATGCGGGAGTTGACGGTGTTATGGCAGCTTATAATGAAATTGATGGAGTATTTTGCCATGCAAACCGCCATCTTTTAACAGATATTTTAAGAGATGAAATGGGCTTTGAGGGAGTAGTAATGGCAGACGGCTGTGCTATTGACCAGTTGAATGTTGTAACAGGTGATTGTGTTCACTCGGCAGCTGCCGCTTTGCGTGCAGGTGTGGATATTGGACTGTGGGATGAAGCTTATGGACGTTTGGAAGAGGCTCTTGAAAATGGCTACATTACAGAAGAAGATATTGACAGAGCAGTTCTTAGGGTATTAGAATTAAAAATTAAAAGAGGAATTTTTAAACACCCTCTTTTAGATGAAAATCAGAAATTGGAAGATTATTCTTATGAAAAGTATCCGCAAGCCTTAGACATTGCCAGAGAGTCCGTTGTCCTTCTGGAAAACAGAAATCAGATTTTACCTCTTTCAAAAGAGCAAAGGAAAATTGCAGTAATCGGACCAAATGCTGATGCAGTTTATAATCAGTTGGGCGATTATAGTCCACAGGTGAAAAGAGAGAAGTGCAGCACTGTATTAGATGGTGTACGTTCTTATTTCGGAGATAATGTAGTCTATGCCAGAGGCTGTGGTGTTTTTGAGGGTACGCAGGAAGAACAGACAGAGGCGGTGAAGCTTGCAGAACAATCTGATATTACAATCTTGGTATTAGGTGGTTCTTCCAGTCGCTTTGGAGAAGTTTCTTTTGATGCGAACGGAGCTGCAATTTCTGAGCATGGTGTTTCTATGGATTGTGGAGAAGGTGTTGATACGTCAGAACTTTCTCTTCCTATTGAACAGAGAGAATTGGCAGAAAAAATATTTGCTACAGGTTCTAAGGTGATTACTGTAATTATTGGTGGAAGAGCTTATGCTCTTGACACGATAGCAGAAAAATCAGATGCTGTTCTGTATGCATTTTATCCCGGCATGCAAGGTGGAAAGGCCATTGCAGAAATTTTATTCGGAGACGTAAATCCTTCAGGAAGACTTCCGGTATCTCTGCCAAGATGCAGCGGTCAGCTTCCGGTTTACTATAATTATAAAAATTCTTATCGCAGTATGCATTATTATAATATACCGGATGGAGCAGCATATACATTCGGATATGGAAAGAGTTATACGGAATTTGTATATGAAGACGTATCCTTTGGAAACACAGAGGTAGCTTTGGACGAGCTTCATAAAAACGGTATTCAGGCAGAAATGACCATTAAAAATGTGGGGGAATATGATGGCTATGCAGTGCCTCTTGTATACATTGCAGGAGAGCAGGGAAGCGTGGTACGCCGTGCAAAAGAGCTGAAGGGCTTTAAAAAAGTCTGGCTGAAAAAGGGAGAAAGCAAAAGAGTCAGCATTTTATTACCTGCTGAGGCATTTGCCGTTTGGAATTTTGAAATGGAATTTAAGGTTGAGCCGGGCAGAGTAAAACTCATTTTAGAAGAAATGGGACAGACTGTGGGAAGTGAAACAATAAATCTTTTTTAAGGAGAAAAGAGATATGGATATTAGAGAAAACTATAATTTTTGGTGTACATCCCCTTATTTTGATGAGGACACAAAAGCAGAATTAAAAAGTATTTCTGATAATGAAGAAGAAATAGAAGAAAGATTTTATAAAAATCTGGAATTTGGAACCGGAGGTCTTCGAGGAATTATCGGAGCAGGTACAAACAGAATGAACCGCTACACCGTAAGAAAGGCGACACAGGGACTGGCAAATTATATCCTGAAAGAAAATGCACAGGAAAAAGGAATTGCCATTGCTTATGACTCCAGAAATAAATCCACAGAATTTGCATGGGAAACAGCTCTTTGTATGGCTGCAAACGGCATCAAGGCATATATTTTCCCTGAACTTCGCCCCACACCAATGCTGTCCTTTGCACTTAGAGAACTTGGCTGTACAGCAGGTGTAGTTGTTACAGCAAGCCACAATCCGGCAGAGTATAATGGATATAAAGTATACTGGGAAGACGGTGCTCAGATTACAGCGCCTCGTGATAAAGATATTATTGCAGAAGTAAATGCCATTGAATCTTACGATGAAGTAAAAACCATGAACCGTGAGGAAGCTATGGAAGCAGGACTTTGTGAAATCATTGGCGCTGATATGGATGATCGCTATATTGAAGCTTTGAAGAAACTGGTATTGCGTCCGGAAGCAATCAAACGTCAGGCAGACAAGCTGAAAATTGTATACACTCCTTTACACGGAACAGGTAATCTTCCTGTACGCCGTATTTTAAAAGAGCTGGGATTTGAAAACGTATATGTGGTAAAAGAACAGGAGCTTCCTGACGGAAACTTCCCAACAGTTCCGTATCCAAATCCGGAAGACAAGAAAGCATTTGCATTAGCCTTGGAGCTTGCAAAAGAAAAAGATGCAGATTTAATTCTGGCTACTGACCCGGATGCTGACCGTTTAGGTATCTACGCAAAAGACCCGTCAGACGGAGAATACAAGAGCTTTACAGGAAATATGTCCGGCATGCTCATTCTGGAATACCTTCTTTCTCAGAAAAAAGAGCTGGGTATTCTGCCTGAAAACGGAGCAGTAGTTACTACTATCGTATCCGGAAAAATGGCAAAGAGAATTGCAAAAGCTTACAATGTAAAACTCATTGAAACACTTACCGGATTTAAGTATATCGGCGAGCAGATTAAGTTCTTTGAGCAGGAACATTCTAATGAATTTCTGTTCGGATATGAAGAAAGCTACGGCTGTCTGGAAGGTACTCATGCCAGAGATAAAGACGCTGTTGTAGCTGTTATGGCTTTATGTGAAGCAGCAGCTTACTATATGGACAAAGGCATTACTCTTTGTGAGCAGATGAACAACCTCTTTGAAACTTACGGTTTCTATAAAGAAGATTTATGCACAATTACCTTAAAAGGTCAGAACGGAGCAAAACAGATTGCTGCTATTATGGAAAAAATCCGTAAAGAAGTTCCGGCGCAGCTGGGCGGTTCTGAGGTTCTGGCATTACGTGACTATGAGCTGGGTATTGTAAAAAATCCAAAAACAGGAGAAGAAAAAGGCACAGGACTTCCAAAATCCAATGTACTGTACTTTGAGCTGGAAAATGACGCATGGTGTTGTGTGCGCCCGTCAGGAACAGAGCCGAAGATTAAATTCTATGTAGGCGTAAGAGGAACAGACAGCGAAGATGCGGAAGCAAAAATGAATACATTGATGTGCGGAGTCAGAGCGTTGGCAGAGGAGGAATAAGAAAATGGCATTATTAAAATTACGTCCAAGTTATAAAGACTATTTATGGGGCGGACATCGTCTGGTAGAGAAATATAACAAAGAATTTGATGGTGATATTCTGGCAGAAAGCTGGGAACTTTCCTGCCATCCGGACGGACCTTCTTATATTGTAAATGGTTCTTATGCAGGCAAAACATTGCAGGAATACATTGACTTAGAAGGAAAAAAAGTACTGGGAAATAACTGTCAGAAATTTGAAGAATTTCCTATTCTGGCTAAATTTATTGATGCGAAGGATAATCTTTCCATTCAGGTACATCCTGATAATGAATACGCTCTGAAAAATGAAGGACAGTATGGAAAGACAGAAATGTGGTACATTATGGATTGTGAAGAAGGTGCTTTCCTTTATTACGGATTTAAAAAAGAAGTCAGCAAAGAAGAATTCGAAGAAAGAATTAAAACAGATACTTTGCTGGAGGTTTTAAATGCTGTTCCGGTACACAAGGGTGACGTGCTGTTTATTGAAGCAGGAACCATCCATGCAATCGGAAAAGGAATTGTTATTGCGGAAATTCAGCAGAACTCCAATGTAACTTACAGAGTATATGACTTTGGACGTGTGGGAAAAGACGGAAAGAAGAGAGAGTTACACATTGATAAAGCAGTAGAAGTAACAAACCGTGTTCCGATTTCCAGAAAAAATACATGCTATCCTCATATTGCAAGCTGCGACTATTTCACAGTAGATTGCCTGAATATGGACGGAAAGCTTATGAGCAGCATGAAAGGTTCTGTGGGCGAAGAGTCCTTTGCAAGTATCTTAATTATGGAAGGCGAAGGTACAATCTCTTGCGGAGGAGAAACTATTCCTTACAGAAAGGGAGATAGCTTCTTTATGTCAGCAGGAAGCGGTGAATATGAAATCAGCGGAGAATGTGAAGTGTTAATTACAACAGTGGGATAAAAATGAAACGAAAAATGCAACGTAAATTTTTACGTTGCATTTTTGCGTTGATATGATACGATAACTAAAATCGTATAAAGGTGGAAAGTAAAATGAAGGAAAATAAAAATTTAGAGTTTAAATCCACGATTACAAATACCTTTTTAAAAACAGTTAGTGCATACAGAAGAAGTGATACAGCATCAATAGAAGCAGACCAGGCAGAACTGAAAGAGCTTGTTTTGCAAGGAAGTAATTTATATTTTGAAGAGCTGCCTTGCGGAAGGGCGGACTTAGCATTTAAGGAATTGAATAGTAAGTTAATGGAAAAAATTGGGTATAACGGCTGTATCGGAAGATATTTTGCGTACCCTTGGGTTGTTTACGAAAGATAAAAAATATAATAATGCAGCAGCATTGCTTTCTGATGAAAACGATTTCTATGGAATTGATATGGCCCAGTTTGGAAATTCGATAAATGAAATTATGGATAGAGAAACAATCGAAAAAACATCGGTACTAAAACAATACGATGCAGCAGTCAGTATGATTAAAAGATATTATCAATATGAAGAAATATCCGGAATTGAACGAAAAAAAATAGACTTAATACCTGAGAACGCTTACCGTGAAGCGATTGCAAATTCTTTAATACATCGGGATTGGAGCATAAATTCTCATATCCGTATATTGATGTTTCGAGACAGAATAGAAATAAAATCTCCCGGTGGGTTACCGAAAGGAATAACGGCAGACGAGTATGTAAATGGTGATATTTCCTGTTTGAGAAATCCTATATTAGGAAACGTGTTTTTTAGAATGAATTATGTAGAAATGTTTGAAACCGGAGTAAAGCGTATTTTATTTGCTTATAAAGATGCAAAAATAAAGCCTAAATTTGAGATTACAGATAATGTAATAAGTGTGACATTGCCTATAATCAATAATCATTATAATGTGACGGAGGATGAAGGAAAAATTATAAATATTTTAGAAAATGAGGGACGGCTGTCAAGCAGTAAGATTGCAAAAATGGTGGGATATACGAAATCAAAAACTTTAAGATTAATGGATAGCTTAAAGGAGAAAGAATATATTAAAGTTATTGGGAACGGGCGTGGAACCAAGTATACTTTATAAATTCAATTTGTGAAAAGCGTTTAATGGAACAGAAATTCGTTAGACGCTTTTCTTGTACCTGAAACAGTCCTTGACTAGTTTGTATTATTTGCAAAATATTGGAAAGCCTTATTCAAATATGTATATAGAGTGTATAAAATTTAAACAATTCCTTTCATTTTTATAAAAATGGTTTCTATTAAACTCAGTCTGTGATAAAATAATAAAAAGCATTATTTTCTTTTTAATTTCTAAGAACAGGAAATTCTGACATCCCTGTTCATCTAACAGCAATTCTGTATTCGGGAAATTCATGCTTTTATCCACAATAACAAAGGCAGGAGCTTCCCAAGCAGGGACCTCCTAAAAAAAACGGAAAAGGAGGTTTTTATGACAGAAAAGCTATTACAGTGGCATCCGGCATTTTTTGCAGGCATTCAGATTGAATTTGGGGAGGAGGCAAAATATCTTGAATTCAAATCAGAATACGTGCTCGGAACAAAGCCGATGATGATTGATGTGTTGATTAAGAAGAAGGAAACACAGGCACTAAAGAAAAATATAGGAAAGATATTTAGAAGGTATAATATCGTAGAATACAAAAGTCCAGATGACTATCTGTGTATTGATGACTTTTACAAAGGATATGCGTATACGTATTTTTATAAGGCAGACAGGATGCCGGTAAACTCGATTTTATTGGAAGAATTGACGATTTCCTTTGTGTGTCAGAATTATCCAAGGGAGCTTTTTCGGCATATCGTTGCGGAAAGAAAACTACAAATTAAAAGAATGTATGCAGGGATTTATTATGTGATTGGTGATACACTTCCTATTCAGATTATCGTTACGAGTGAGCTTTCTAAGAAAGAAAGTCTGTGGCTTAGGAATTTGACCAATCAGCTTAAAAGTACGAAAGATGCAGAAGAATTAATCGAAGATTATAAAAAACATAAGAAAAATACACTGTATGAGTCCGTAATGGACATTATTGTGCGGGCAAACGAGGAAAAATTCGAGGAGGCGAGAAGGATGTGTAAGGCATTAGAAGAATTAATGAAGGATGAATTGGAAGCGAAGAAAAATGAAGGTCAAGAGATTGGGAAAGAGATTGGCATAAAGCAGGGAAAAGAACGTGTGAATGAACTTACTTTAAAGCTTTCTGCTCTTGGAAGAATAGAGGATATTTTGAAGGCAGCGTCTGATGAGGAGTATCAGGAGCAACTCTTTCGGGAATTTGGGTTATAAGAGGATTGAATATTATAGAAGCATATGTTACAGATAAAGAATTTGACCATTACACATCGTAAAGATTTGAGAGTTATTTTAGAAGATTTTCATTTGACCTTAAATTCGGGGGATAAGGCAGTCATAATCGGAGAGGAAGGCAATGGAAAGTCCACGCTCATAAAATGGATTTATGAGCCGGATATGGCAGAGGCGTATACAGAGTGCACGGGTGAACGTATATGCACAAGGGGCTTTCGGCAATGGCGAAGCAGTTTCGTGTTGAAGAGGAATTTTTTTACAGTGACCAGAAGATGGGGAGCTTGTCCGGCGGAGAAAAGATGAAGGCAGCGTTTATGCGGATTTTTATGGAAGAGCCCACAGTATTGCTGCTGGATGAACCTTCCAATGATATGGATGTTGATACGTTAAAGCTGTTGGAGGAGGTTATTCTTTCATGGAAGGGGATTGTGCTATATATTTCTCATGATGAAACACTCATTGAAAATACGGCAAATATGATTATCCATATAGAGCAAATTGCCCGTAAGACAAAGTGCCGCTATACAGTGATGCGCGTTCCTTACAGAGAATATGTGGACAACGTTTAAAAGGTTTTGAAAAACAGAAAAAAGAGGCGATAAACGAACGCAGCGAGAAAAAGAAAATGCACGCGGTGAAATCCATGGAGAAAAGATTTCAAAGGGAAGACGAAAATATGACGGAAATGCCTGAGACGGAGGACGCAATTTATTTTAAGCTGGGTGATGAAAATTCGGAAATTCCGGCAGGGAAAACGGTGATAGAATATTCTCTTGATAAATTATGGACGCCGGACGGCAGCAGAATTTTGGCACAGAATATTTTTCTTCGCATTCGGGGGGAAGAGAAAATCTGCATCATTGGCAGCAACGGAAGCGGAAAGACAACACTGTTAAAGAAAATATCAGAGGAGTTGTTACAGAGAAAGGATATTCATGCAGAATATATGCCGCAAAATTATGAGGAGCTGTTATTAGCATTTCGCATGACAGGAAATATATTGATGAGGTATGTGATAAGGTATACAGGATGACAGAGGCAGGGCTTATTTTAGAAAGGGAAAATTCGTAAAAAAACTTGACAAAGACGGCGTGCTATGATACGCTTTAACAGCAACAGTGGAAGTAGGTCTTTTTTTTATGCCTAATTTTAGTTTCACAAAAAGCGAAATTGTGGTAAAAAAGAACCTTTGTTGCGGTAACAAGACGTTGCAAAATGGCGGTTACGTGAAGCTGCCAGCGATAAAAGACACATGGAGGTGGAGAAGTCGTGCGCGTAAAAATCACATTGGCATGTACAGAATGTAAACAGCGTAATTACAACATGACAAAAGAAAAGAAAAATCACCCAGAACGTTTGGAGACAAAAAAATACTGCAAATTCTGTAAGACTCATACATTGCACAAAGAAACCAAATAATAAGGTTTAAGAGGTGAATTATGGAAGCAGAAAAAAAGCAGAAAGCTCCAAAAAAGAACAGATGGAAAGGACTTCAGGCAGAGTTTAAGAAAGTAATCTGGCCTGATAAGCAGACTCTGGTAAAACAGACGGTTGCAGTAGTATCTATCACTGCTGTTGTCGGAGTGCTGATTGCTGTTATTGACAGCGGAATTTTGCAGCTGCTTAACTTATTAATTAAGTAAGGACAAGGTGAATAAGATGTCAGAAGCAAATTGGTATGTTGTTCATACCTATTCAGGGTATGAAAACAAAGTAAAGGCCAACATTGATAAGACAATTGAAAACAGACACCTGGAGGATCAGATTTTAGAAGTCCGAGTACCCATGCAGGACGTAGTAGAGCTGAAGAACGGTGAGAAAAAACAGGTTCAGAAAAAGATGTTCCCAGGCTATGTTCTGATTCACATGGTAATGAACGACGACACATGGTATGTCGTGAGAAACACACGTGGTGTTACAGGATTTGTTGGTCCGGGGTCTAAGCCGGTTCCTCTTACAGAGGGAGAAATTGAAGCACTTGGTATTTCCTTTACAGGAGATGTTGAGATTGACTTCACAGAAGGCGACAGTGTCGTTGTCACAGGCGGTGTTTGGAAAGATACTGTGGGCGTTGTTCAGAGTATTAATGAAGCAAAACAGATTGTGACAATTAATGTTGAGCTGTTTGGTCGCGAAACACCAGTAGATTTAAGTTTCGCAGAAGTAAAGAGTCTTTCATAAGACAGACAAGAGAAATAACAGGACGCAAGGGTCATAATGTCACATGGCTCGTGGGAGGGACATTCCCGCAATTACCACATTATAGGAGGTGCCGAAAATGGCAAAGAAAGTAACAGGTTATATTAAATTACAGATTCCTGCTGGAAAGGCAACACCAGCTCCACCAGTTGGTCCTGCTTTAGGTCAGCACGGTGTAAACATTGTTCAGTTTACAAAAGAATTTAACGCAAGAACAGCAGATAAGGGAGACTTAATCATCCCTGTTGTTATTACAGTATATGCGGACAGAAGCTTCAGCTTCATCACAAAAACTCCGCCGGCTGCTGTTTTATTAAAGAAAGCTTGTAACATCAAATCTGGTTCAGGCGTTCCAAATAAAACAAAAGTTGCTACAATTTCTAAAGCTAAAATCCAGGAAATTGCAGAAATGAAAATGCCAGACTTAAATGCAGCATCCTTAGAAGCAGCTATGAGCATGATTGCTGGTACTGCAAGAAGTATGGGTATTCAAGTAGAAGATTAAACTATCAACAAACGTGGGAGGGACATTCCCGCAATTACCACTAGGAGGTTATTTATATGAAACGCGGAAAGAAATACGCAGAGGCTGCAAAAGCAGTTGACCGTACAAATTTATATGATCCAGCAGAGGCAATTTCTTTAGTAAAGAAAACAGCCGTAGCTAAATTTGACGAAACAATCGAAGCTCATATCAGAACAGGCTGTGATGGACGTCATGCTGAACAGCAGATTCGTGGTGCAGTTGTACTGCCTCACGGAACAGGAAAAACTGTTCGTGTTTTAGTATTCGCTAAGAATGCAAAAGCTGACGAAGCATTAGCAGCTGGTGCAGATTTCGTAGGAGCTGAGGACTTAATTCCAAAGATCCAGAACGAAGGATGGTTAGATTTTGATGTTGTTGTTGCAACTCCGGACATGATGGGTGTTGTTGGTCGTTTAGGACGTGTTCTCGGACCTAAAGGCTTAATGCCAAACCCAAAAGCCGGTACAGTAACAATGGACGTTACAAAAGCTGTTCAGGATATCAAAGCTGGTAAGATTGAATATCGTCTTGATAAAACAAACATCATTCACGTGCCAATCGGAAAAGCTTCTTTCACAGAGGAGCAGTTAGCGGACAACTTCCAGACGCTTATGGGAGCTATTAACAAAGCTAGACCAAGCGCATTAAAGGGTGTGTTCTTAAAGAGCGTAACTCTGGCTTCCACAATGGGACCAAGCGTAAAGGTTAACCCAGTTAAATTAGCTCAGTAATAGATGAACAAATAAGAGGCTGTTACACTAGAGAATTAGTGGACAGCTTCTTTTTATATTCAGGGAAGGTTTTTGTTCGAACATTGACTTGTAAATAATATTTTGCTAGAATTGTTTTGCTAAGCCAATGACTGGCAAGGAGAGGTACTGATATGAATTATATTGTTTTTGACTTAGAATGGAATCAATGCCCTTACGGAAAAGAAAAAGAAAATAAAAAATTGCCTTTTGAGATTATTGAAATTGGTGCAGTAAAGCTGGATGAGAACAGAAATATAGTGGATTCTTTTCAGGAGATTATAAAACCTGTAGTTTACCACCGTCTGCATTTTCGTACGAAGGAAATTTTGGGAATTACTTCAAATAGATTGGAGGAAGGTATTCCTTTTAAAGCTGCTGTAAAGAAATTTCTGGAGTGGTGCGGGACAGACGTAAAATTTTGCACATGGGGTTCGGCGGATTTGGTGGAATTGCAGCGGAATTTGAAATATTACAGAATGCTTTTTTTGCTGAAAGGACCTGTTTTTTACTACGATGTGCAAAAATTATTTGGATTGATTTACGAGAATGAAAAAACAACTCGTTCCTTAGAGTATGCCATTGACTTTTTGAAGATGGATAAAGGAGATACTTTTCATCAGGCATTAAATGATGCGCATTATACAGCAGAAATATTGAAAAAAATACCGGAAAATTTCATGAAAAGAAATTATTCTATTGATTGTTATCAAAATCCTAAAAATAAGGATAGTGAAATTTATACGGTATTTAAGGATTATTCTAAATTTATATCCAGAGAATTTTCTTCGAAGGAAGAAGCAATGATGGATAAGGAAGTTACGAAAACGCAGTGTTTTCTTTGCAAACGGACAGCCAAAAAGAAAATTCGCTGGTTTTCCGTTAATCCAAAATCGCATTTGTGCCTTGCATATTGTCCGGAGCATGGCTATTTTAAAGGAAAAGCAAGAATTAAGAAAACAGATGAAGGTAAATATTATGTAGTAAAAACTTTAAAGCGAATTGATGAAGCAGAAGCATCAGAAATTCGTGAGAAAAGGGAAGCTTTAAGAAAGAAGCGTCGTATGAAAAGGCATCAGGAAAAGAAGAAAAAATAGGGATACGCATGAAGTTTGTATGCGTATCCCTATTTTATTTCATAAAAAGTATCCTATATGAAATTTAATCTCTGCGTTCTCTTGCTTTTTTGCGTTTACGTCTTTTAATACTTCGTTTTATATTTACAATTAGAACAACAATATAGAAAAGAATACCTGTTATCAATAAAAACAATGCAATGTATTTCCAGGATGGAAGGATATTGTCTTTTTCGGAAGTATTACTGTCTTTTGTAGGATTGGGAGAAACAGATGCATCTGTTTTTGTTACTTCTTTTGGAGATAGTTCTTGAGAAACCTTTAAGATTTCATCGGAAGCCTGCATAGATGAGCTTCCAATCTGTTGTTTTCCATAATAATAATCAATATTAAGCATATTGTTTTCTAAAGTAGTTTTATAGGTTAATTCTTCTGTTAGTTCTTTGGGAACACTAATAGAAGTGGTTTCTAAAGCTGTGGATAAAAGCCCTTTTTCTTCCAATTGTTTCCCCAGTTTATCTGATTTTGCAGGAGAGAGAGAAACAGCAGTAGTGTCAAGACGCTGGAAGCTGTTAAAACCATAATCTAAAAGAGCTTTGGTGTCAGTGTATTGGGCAACAACATTGACGTCAGCCAATAAAGCACAGACCAGTTTTCGACCATTTCTTTCTGCGTAGGTAACCAGTGTATTTCCTGCTTTTTCTGTATATCCTGTTTTACCGCCAAGACATCCCTCATAATATTCAGAGCCTTGCAAAATCATTTTATGGTGATTATTCAGCCATCTTTCTTCATCTGTAATATTTGTTTTTGGAACGATATAATAAGGTGTTTTTACAACTTCCCGAAAAGTTTCATTTTGAAAAGCGGCTTTTGCAATGATTGCCAAATCTCTGGCTGTTGTATAATGGTTTTCATCGTATAAACCATTTGCGTTGACAAAATGGGTATTGGTACATCCCAACTCTTTTGCACGTTGATTCATCATGTCTACAAAAGCAGGAACCGTAGTGCCGATATATTCTGCAACACCAGAGGAAACTTCATTGGCAGATGCAAGTAAAATTGCATAAGCACAGTCTTTCATGGTCAGTGTCTCTCCGGGTTTAATACCGATGTGGGTACTTCCTGCTTCGATGTTATTTACTTCATCTGTAAAGGTAATTTGAGTTTCAAAAGGTACTTTTTCGATTGCCAGCATTGCTGTCAGAATTTTTGTTGTACTGGCAGGAGCACGTTTTTCATCAATTCCTTTTGCATAGAGTATCTCCTCTGTATCCATATCCATGACAATGGCTGTTTCTGCCATGACTTTAGGTCCTTCTGGCCAGCCGGGAATATTGTTTGATTGAATTTCCCATTCGTAGCTTTCTGGAACAGGCGGTTCTTCCGGTGTTTCTGGCGATACCACAGAAGCTTCCGGTGTGGCTTCCGTTGCCATGACAATAGTTGTTCCGTTTCCTACAGTGAGTACTACACTGGTTAAAAGGGCACAGAACAAAGGTAATCCCCTCTTTTTCATAAAAAATCCTCACTTTTTTATTACATAAACTACTGTACATTATAAGCGATTTGTAAAATTATATCAATAAATTTGGAGAAAGGGAAAATTTCGCCTAGCCCTTGACAAATTCGGAGGATACTAAGTATAATAAATCTATGTGAAAAACTGTGATGGAGAGAGTATTTGATTGTCGAAAGTTTCAGCGAGTCAGGGATGGTGGAAGCCTGATATTAGTAGAGGTGAAAGAAAATCACTCCGGAGTTGCTATCTGAATAAAGTAGGAGATGCCGGGTTTCCTCCGTTAAAGGGAGCGCATATAAAAGTCATAATGCTTTGTATGTTGTAAGAGGTGGTATAACGAAGTGAATTTTACTCTCGTCCTGTTACAGGGCGGGAGTTTTTTAGTCCTATGAACTAAAAACTCTTTTCATACATGCAAAGAAATTCAAGAGAGGAGAAATATCAATGTATCAGAAAGTTACTACGGATTTAAACTTTGTAGAACGTGAGAAAAATATCGAAAAATTCTGGAAAGATAACGATATTTTCAAAAAGAGTATGGAACAGAAAAAAGAGGGAGAAACCTATACCTTCTATGACGGCCCTCCTACTGCAAACGGCAAACCGCATATCGGACACGTACTTACCCGTGTTATCAAAGATATGATACCAAGATACCGTACAATGAAAGGGAAAATGGTTCCACGTAAAGCCGGTTGGGACACACATGGACTTCCGGTAGAGCTGGAAGTAGAAAAGCTGTTAGGTCTTGACGGAAAAGAACAGATTGAAGAATACGGCTTAATTCCGTTTATTGATAAATGTAAGGAAAGCGTTTGGAAATATAAAGGAATGTGGGAAGATTTTTCCTCAACTGTAGGTTTTTGGGCTGATATGGATAATCCTTACGTTACTTATGATGACAACTATATTGAGTCTGAATGGTGGGCATTAAAAGAAATCTGGAACAAAGGACTTCTTTATAAAGGATTTAAGATTGTTCCTTACTGTCCACGCTGCGGAACTCCTTTATCTGCACAGGAAGTGGCACAAGGCTATAAGGACGTAAAAGAACGTTCCGCTGTTGCACGTTTTAAAGTAGTAGGGGAAGACGCTTATATTCTGGCATGGACCACAACACCTTGGACACTTCCGTCTAACGTTGCCCTTTGTGTAAATCCTGATGAGCAGTATGTGAAAGTAAAAGCAGCAGACGGTTATACTTATTATATGGCAGAAGCGCTTCTTGATACGGTTCTTGGCTCTTTAGAGAGAGAAGAAGGAACACCTGCTTATGAGGTTTTGGAAACTTATGTTGGAAAAGATTTGGAATATAAGGAATACGAACCATTATATAATTTTAAGAAGCTGAATAAAAAAGCGCATTATGTAGTATGCGACAGCTATGTAACTTTAACAGACGGTACAGGAGTTGTTCATATTGCACCTGCATTTGGTGAAGACGACAGTAAAGTAGGAAGAAAATACGATTTGCCGTTCCTTCAGCTTGTAGACGAAAAAGGTGAAATGACAGCAGAAACAAAATGGGCAGGAACCTTCTGCAAAAAAGCAGACCCTGAGGTATTAAAAGACTTAGATGAAAGAGGATTATTATTCTCTGCGCCGAAGTTTGAGCACAGCTATCCACACTGCTGGAGATGTGATACTCCTTTGATTTATTATGCAAGAGAGTCCTGGTTCATTAAAATGACAGAGGTAAAAGACGATTTAATCCGCAACAACAATACCATCAACTGGATACCGGAAAGCATTGGAAAAGGCCGTTTCGGAGACTGGCTGGAAAATGTTCAGGACTGGGGTATCAGCCGTAACCGTTATTGGGGAACACCGTTGAACGTATGGGAATGTGAATGCGGACATCAGCATTCTATTGGCAGCAGACAGGAGCTCTATGAAATGAGCGGAAATGAAGCTGCTAAGACAGTTGAGCTGCACAGACCATACATTGACGAAATCACAATTACCTGCCCGAAATGTGGAAAACCAATGCACAGAGTACCGGAAGTAATTGACTGCTGGTTTGACTCCGGAGCAATGCCATTTGCACAGCATCATTATCCATTTGAAAATAAAGACTTATTTGAACAGCAGTTCCCGGCTGACTTTATTTCAGAGGCAGTAGACCAGACTCGTGGATGGTTCTATTCCCTTCTGGCAGAGTCCACTCTGTTATTTAATAAAGCGCCATATAAAAACGTTATTGTTTTGGGACACGTACAGGATGAAAACGGACAGAAGATGAGTAAATCCAAAGGCAATGCCGTAGACCCGTTTGAAGCATTGGAAAAATACGGTGCAGATGCAATTCGCTGGTATTTCTATGTAAACAGTGCGCCATGGCTGCCAAACCGTTTCCATGGAAAGGCCGTACAGGAAGGACAGCGTAAATTCATGGGTACACTGTGGAATACTTATGCATTCTTTGTGCTGTATGCAAATATTGATGAATTTGATGCAACAAAATATACATTAGAATACGATAAACTCCCTGTAATGGATAAATGGCTGCTGTCAAAATTAAATACCGTAGTGAAAGCCGTAGATGAAAATCTGGAAAATTACAGAATTCCGGAAACAGCAAGAGCGCTTCAGGAATTTGTAGACGATATGAGTAACTGGTATGTAAGAAGAAGCCGTGAACGTTTCTGGGCAAAGGGCATGGAGCAGGATAAGATTAACGCTTACATGACTCTGTACACAGCATTGGTGACAATTTCCAAAGCGGCAGCGCCAATGGTTCCGTTCATGACAGAAGACATTTATCAGAACTTAGTAAGAAGCCTTGATAAAAATGCACCGGAAAGTATTCATTTGTGCGACTTCCCGGAAGTAAAAGAAGAGTGGATTGATAAAGAATTAGAGCAGAACATGGATAATCTGCTGAAAGCGGTTGTTATGGGACGTGCTTGCAGAAATACAGCAAACATTAAGAACCGTCAGCCAATCGGCAAGATGTTCGTAAAAGCTCCGTTTGAATTATCTGAATTCTATAAAGAAATCATTGCAGACGAGCTGAATGTGAAGGAAGTGGTATTCACAGACGATGTAAGAGAATTTACATCTTATAGTTTTAAACCACAGCTTAAGACAGTTGGACCGAAGTACGGAAAATTCTTAGGCGGTATTAAAGAAACACTTTCTAAGCTTGACGGAAACAAAGCAATGGATGAATTAAAAGAAAAAGGCGCTCTTACTTTTGAAGTAAACGGACAAGAAATCGTTCTCACAGAAGATGACCTTTTAATTGATATGGCACAGATGGAAGGATATGTTTCCGAAGCAGATAATGACGTAACTGTTGTACTGGATACAAACCTTACACCGGAGCTTATTGAAGAGGGATTTGTTCGTGAAATTATCAGCAAAATCCAGACTATGCGTAAGGAAGCAGGATTTGAGGTTATGGACAAAATCCAGATTTCTCTTGCAGACAATCAGGTGATTGAAGGAATTTTCCGTGTGCACGAAAAAGAAATCAAATCAGAGGTTCTTGCAGAAAATGTGGTATATAATGAACTGAGTGGTTATACAAAAGAATGGAAGATTAACTCCGAAAATGTAAAATTAGGTGTAGAAAAGCTTTCATAAGAGTTGGGGAGGAAAAAGGGAATGTTAGACAATCATTTTAAAAAAGAGGAATTCAAAAAAAGCGTTAAAGAAAATGTAAAAATGCTTTACAGAAAAACAATAGAAGAAGCAACCCAGGAACAAGTTTTTCAGGCGGTTTCTCTTGCTGTAAAGGACGTAATTATTGACAACTGGCTCTTGACACAGAAACAGTATGAGAAGGACGACCCGAAGATTGTTTATTACCTGTCCATGGAGTTTCTCATGGGCAGAGCCCTTGGAAATAACTTAATCAATTTATGTGCTTATGATGAAGTAAAAGAAGCTTTGGACGAGCTTGGATTTGACTTAAATGTAATTGAAGACCAGGAGCCGGACCCGGCTCTTGGAAACGGTGGCTTGGGAAGACTGGCTGCCTGCTTCTTAGACTCTCTGACAACATTGGGATACTGTGCTTATGGCTGTGGTATTCGTTATCATTACGGATTGTTTAAACAGAAAATTGAAGACGGATATCAGGTAGAAGTGCCTGATAACTGGCTGAAAAACGGATATCCGTTTGAGCTTCGCCGTCCGGAATATGCCAAAGAAGTAAAATTCGGTGGTTACGTAAAAGTGGAATACGACCCTGCAACAGGCAGAAATCATTTTATTCAGGAAGGTTACCAGTCTGTACTGGCAGTACCTTATGATATGCCAATCGTAGGATATAACAATAATGTTGTAAACACACTGCGCATCTGGGATGCAGAAGCAATCAATGACTTCCGTCTGGATTTATTTGATAAAGGCGAATATCATAAAGCAGTAGAGCAGGAAAACCTTGCAAAGAACATTGTAGAAGTTCTTTATCCAAACGATAATCATTATGCGGGAAAAGAGCTGCGTTTAAAACAGCAGTATTTCTTTATTTCTGCAAGTATCCAGGAAGCAATCGAGAAGTTTAAGAAGACACACAGCGATTTGCATGATTTACCAAAGAAAGTGGCTTTCCAGTTAAACGATACTCATCCGACTATGACAGTAGCAGAGCTTATGCGTATTTTAGTGGATGAAGAAAACTTAGAATGGGAAGACGCATGGAATATTACAACACAGACTTGTGCTTATACAAACCATACCATTATGTCAGAAGCATTGGAAAAATGGCCGATTGAGCTGTTCTCCAGACTGCTTCCGAGAATTTATCAGATTATCGAAGAAATTAACCGCAGATTTTTACTGGAAATCCAGCAGAAATATCCGGGAAATCAGGAAAAAATCCGCAAAATGGCAATTATTTATGACGGACAGGTAAAAATGGCTCACCTGGCTATTGCCGGAGGTCATTCTGTAAACGGTGTTGCCAGACTGCATACGGAAATCCTGAAAAAACAGGAATTAAAAGATTTCTATGAAATGTATCCTGATAAATTTAACAACAAAACAAACGGTATTACTCAGAGACGTTTCCTGTTACACGGAAACCCACTGCTGGCATCCTGGGTGACAGAGCATATCGGAGCTGGATGGATTACTGATTTATCACAGCTTTCCAAACTGAAAGTATATGCAGATGATAAAAAAGCACAGCAGGAATTCATGAATATTAAATACCAGAATAAGGTACGTCTGGCAAAATATATTCTGGAGCATAACGGAATTGAAGTAAATCCAAATTCTATCTTCGATGTTCAGGTAAAACGTCTGCATGAATACAAACGTCAGTTAATGAATATTCTGCACGTTATGTATCTGTATAACAAGATTAAAGAACATCCGGAAATGCCGTTCTATCCAAGAACTTTCATCTTTGGAGCAAAGGCAGCAGCAGGTTACAGACGTGCAAAACAGACCATTAAGCTGATTAACGCAGTAGCAGATGTGATTAACAATGATAAATCCATCAATGGTAAAATTAAAGTTGTATTTATTGAAAACTATCGTGTATCCAATGCGGAAATGATTTTTGCGGCAGCAGATGTATCTGAGCAGATTTCCACTGCAAGTAAAGAAGCTTCCGGAACAGGAAACATGAAATTCATGCTTAACGGTGCGCCTACAATCGGCACCATGGACGGTGCAAACGTGGAAATCGTGGAAGAAGTAGGAGCAGAAAATGCCTTTATCTTCGGTTTATCTTCTGATGAAGTTATTAACTACGAAAATAACGGCGGTTATGACCCAATGCAGTATTTCAATAATGACCCTGATATCAGAAACGTGCTGATGCAGCTCATTAACGGAACATATTCTAACGGAGATTTCAATATGTTCAGAGAAATCTATGACTCTCTGTTGAACACAAACAGCAGTGACAAGGCAGATACTTACTTTATTCTGGCTGATTTCAAATCTTATGCAGCAGCACAGGAAAAAGTAGAGGAAGCTTATAGAGACGAAGAAAGATGGGCGAAGATGGCGCTCTTGAATACTGCTTGTGCAGGTAAATTTACATCTGACAGAACTATTCAGCAGTATGTAGATGAGATTTGGCATCTGGATAAGGTTGTAATTGGGAAATAATAAATAAGAATTTTGAATATGAGGAGCGGTTGCTTTAAGCATATAGATATTTCGGAAGAATGTTTAAAGCGACAGCTCCGAAATTTTTTCTGCAAAATTTAAGAGGCTGTTAAGGTATTTTTCTTTTCTTTCTTGTATTGATATAGTTCACCTAAGAAAAATCCCAATGTTGATAATGAAACTATGATATATGTGTCTGAACGAAATGCTGTACTAAGGTGCCATGTGTGACCGAAATGATTATATAAAAGGTAGCATGCAAAAAACACTACAAAACAGACTAAAAGAGCATAAAAAATTCTTCCTAAGAATGTTTTAATGCCATTCAGTTTTTGAAAAATTCTTCCGGCAAAAAAATTGATTATACTGCATCCACCTAATACATAAATAAAATAAAGTGTCATAGCTGGTAAAATACTTCCAACTTCTACATAGTAGTGAATACCAATGATAAAAAAAGCATAAACAATGAATGTAAATAATTTCTTTAGATTTTTTCGCATAATTTCCTCTTTCTGTGCATAGCGCTTGCTAAAAGTTAAGGCAATTATATCTCATGTTTACAGAAAGGTGCAAGGTTGTAAATAGAGTTATGAATGGAAAAACAAATATTTTTGTAAGTGCTTCCTTTTTAGCGTACGTGGTATTATAATTATGATAAAATTGTTATAAAAATGAGGGGGATAAAATGGTGAAAAAATCATTACTGCTGGCATTAAATTTGCTGATGATGACTTCTTTACTGGGAGGCTGTACACCTGCAAAAACAGAAGAAACAATTCAGAGTAATAAGAATACGATTGAAAAAGAAAAATTAAACGAGGAAGTGTTACAGGGGAATTCTGTGGAACATGAAACAGAAAACGAGCCTGCTGCCAATTCTATGGAACAAAATGATGAAGAAAGTCATGCGGAAAACCAAGGGGAAGAAGATGCTGTTAGACAGGAGAAAACAGTAGAAGGCTATGTCTTAGATGTGGAAGGAAATACAATTACTGTGGATTTAGAAAATCCTGAAGGAAGAAATTATTCGGAAGAAGGTCTTGACCATGGAGTAAAATTTGATATTACAAATGCAGAAAAAGAAGTTATTCCGACATCAGGTTATTCAGAAGACAGGGAATGCAGAATTAAAACAGGAATAACGGTTTTGATTACTTATTATGAGGAAAATGGAAAAAATATTGTAACAAAAATTTCTACTGATAACGATGAGAAGGAAATTATTGTATATGTTTCTTCTGGAGAAATAGAGGAAATTACTGACAAAACCATGAAAATCCATGTTCGTGAAGGTGATTATAGCGGAGAAAGCTTGGTATTTGATACAACAGAGACTTCAATACCGGAGGAAGCAAGTGTGAATTCTACGGTAACGGTTACATATTATTTAAAAGAAAACACATATTATGCACTTTCTTTTATTTTTGATGATTTGTAGAAAGATATATAACTTAGAAAGGCTGTTGCATTAAGTAAATATTCTTGAATAATGTTTAAAGCAATAGCCTTTATTAGTATAATTAAGCTGTTCTGTCTTTTATCCATTTACATACAATGTCATATTCTTCTTGAACAGAAAAGCTCTTTTGGCAGATAAAAAGAGGAGCTTTTTCTAAGAAGAAAATTATACCGTTTTTACAGATAGTTATCTTTTGGATGTCGGAATAATTGAAGTTTTTTTGGATTTTTTCATGCAAAACAGTTTCTTCGAATACAACATAAGTATCATAAAAGGATATTGACTCTATGTAAGTACCTAAAATTTCTTTCATAAAATTTGTTCTTTTCCAGCATCTGTAAGCGACGATGTAATTATAAAATAGAAATAATAAAAACAGTAGAAATACAATTAAATAGGGAATGCTCATTACTATCAAAATAGATTTTTGTATTTTTCCCTGAGATGTATAAAGTAATTCATTTCCGGCTTTGTAAGTAATATATCCTAATATTAAAAAGAGCAATAAAAAATATATTCTTATACAATTTCCTTTTAAGGTTCGTTTATACCATTTTCTGAATAATTGGGTAAACTCTTTTTTATCATAGTTATAGTTGATTTTTACCATTCTTTGTATACTCCTTGTACCAATTTTTAATTACGTTAAGAGCACTTTTTTCTTTCAGTTGTTTTTTTGTAATGTAAATGTAATCCTGAGATTTCTGTGGTTGTATGATTATTCCATTTCTATAAAAGCGTATTTGTGCCACGTCTGTATAATCTATATGTTGAGCTACTGGTTTTTCTTTTCTATATCCTGATATTTTTAATCCATTTGGTAAAAAGCAAATGTTCTGTGTGTATGTACCGGTTTTATATAAAATTTTACGGGCTGTCCAATATTGCTGATATATTTGCTTTATTTCGAGAAAAACAGCTAAGGATGGAACAACGTATCCAATGCAACAAAATAAAATGACAATTTCTAACAAGAATATACTATCTGAAAAGATTATTTTTCCAAAATCTATATAGGTTATAAAGAGAAAAAGAATAAACGCAACCAAGGAAATTAGTGCAAATATTATCTTCTTCCGAAGAAATATTTGATGATTTTTATAATGTTCCCAAAATATTTTTAGGTATTCATTTAGGTTTTCTTTAACTTCAAATTCGTATTGCTTTTCCATATTTCGTTTCCTTTTGTTAAATTTAGTTGTATAATCTACAAAAATCTATATATGATATGTACGCTTAGAGATTAAGCTCCAGCTTAACAGTCAAAATTTTGCTCAATATATTTTTTACAATTCGTGTATTGCTCTGTATTTGAGAAAAGTTCTTTAGGTAAGAAGATTAAATTGTGTTCACCTTCCATTTCAATAATGATGCCAAAAGGAGATACTTTGATATCTACCGGCTGATTATATAAAATAGTTTCCTGAAAAGGAATATTTAGAAGACTATATTCTATATTCATGCAATCTGGAAAAAAAGAAATACTTTTTATATACGTGCCCATGTCTTTTTTCCATCTTAAAACTTTCCAGTATACTTTTGCAGGTTTATATGGAATTCCGATTAGTATGGAATATGTCTCAACTATGATGAGAAATGCAAGTGTGAGAATAAGAAGAACGCCTGCAGTGTTTTCTAATAAAACATCACGTGAACCCATATACCAATATGCTATAAAAGTTCCTATGGTAAAAATAAATCCTATGAATACTTTGATACGGGCATCCCAGACCTTTTTTTGGCGCTTATACCACCATATAATCAGACGGCGGTATTTTTTAAATTCAAAACAAATCTCCGCGTTTATTTCTTGCATAAATATTTTCTCCTATACCAATTACAAAAATTTTTAAAAACTTTATAATCTGGGAATGCACAATATGATACATATATAATTACAGAATTTTTTATAATAATACCATAAGGACTTATATCCAGTGTGTTTATATCCTGATAATTATATGTAGAAATTACCGGTTCGAAATTTTTATAGTGCTCTATAATGATTTTTTCTTCAGTGAACTGTAAAGAATGGATATAGTAGCCTTTTTTTCTTAAGGTATTTTGGTCTTCCCAATATAAATCGAAGTATAAAGTGGAATGTATCACAACACATAGTAGTGCATAAACGCAGACTATGATAAAAGTGATAAGAAACCATTTCATCCAGTTAATATCAAAAGCGATATAGAGTACAGTAGATAATATAAAGTTGAGAATATTGCCGATAATAAAACATCGGTATTTTATTGTTTTAAACTCTGGAATATGTTTTTTTACATAATGCTTAAAAAGGAGTAGGAAATCCTCCTTTTTGAGTTCCGAAAGGAAAAGTTTTGTATCAAAAGGGAAATTTTCTGTATTCATAGTCTCACCTGTCTAATAATATTATCAATAATTACATCATAACAAACATTATTTGGAAATTCAAATGGCAAATGAATATTATTTTGGTATTTATATCGGATGAAAAAGTAAAAGAAAATAACAGAATATTGAAAAAATAATACTAAAAAATAGAATATCTATAAATAGTAACAGAAAAATTCAAATATTGTATTTATAAAGCAAAGGAGGAATGGTAACTTATAGGAATAAGAATGGAGAACTTTTGAAAGAAGGAGGAAGTATGAAGACAGGTAAAAGAAAAAATCAAAAGTACATAAGCGCAATGTTAATTGCAGCTATGAGTGTGGGAAATGTGACGGGAGTCTTGGCAGAGCCTGTAAATACTGTTGCAGTGAGTAAAGAACAGGGTAGTGAGGTTTTGGAAACAGCCGTGCCAACAGAAAATCAGGAGATTTCTATTGTCAGAGGTGAAAGCTTGCAGTTGGACAAACCGGAAAGCTTCTCCGAGAATGTTACATGGAGTGCAAAATTTTTAAAGAAAGACGGGACTTTCTTACGAAATGCGGGATATTCTAAAATTAAGAGAGAGTTAAAGGAGGGGGAAACAGACGGAACACGTAAGGCAGGAGATGCAAGTGCGGAACATTTATTGAAGGTTGAAGCGGATGAAAACGGAAACGCAGTGATTACAGGAGAGAATAAAGGCAATGTCGTAGTGGTGGCACAGGATGACCAAGGAAAAACAGCACAGTGGAAGGTAGAAATTTTATATCAGTCTCCTTCAAAACTGCCCTCTGCAACGGCAGAAGATTACGGAAAAATTCGTCAGGCATGGAAAGAGTCTTTAATTGGCAAAGATTTAGTATCAGAAGAAGGCGGAGCGGAAGTCTTAGAAGAAATCAATCAGGAGGCAGAAGCGCTTTGGAACGCTTATGTTTATAAGGGACAGGAAGAATGTGGCGGTATTCCTTGGGCAGAGGATGAGGGAGCAAAAGGCAATAAGAATATTCCTTATGAAGACGATGCAGTGGAATTTCGTGTTTCTTTTAAAAAGGTGCTTTCTATGTGTAAAGCTTACGCAGCAGAAGGCGGAGCTCTCTATCAAAATCAGGATATGCTAAAGGATATTACCAATATTTTAGATTTCCTGTGCGGCTCTTGTTATACGGCAAAAAGCCAGACGGATAACTGGTGGACATGGGAAATTGGTATTCCCAAGGATTTAATTCCTGCTTTAATATTGATTTATGACGGACTGACAGAAGAACAGGTTATGGCGTACACAGAAACACTTTACTTTTTCCAGCCTGATCCGTTCCATGAAGGCGTTATCAATACGGCAAGCACCCATGGGCAGGGATATCGTGAGGCGCAGGGAGCGAATATTATTGACTGTTCCACAACGGCAGTGGGACTGGGAGCATTGAGAGAAGATAATGAGCTGGTGTATTTGGGGATGCTGGCATCTTCCCAGACCTTTGTTATTCAAAATGTAGAAGACAGCGCTCAAATTGCAGCGAATGGATACAACAGCGGTTTTTATCCGGACGGTTCTTATCTCGACCATATAAAAGTGCCGTATTTAGGCGCTTATGGGATTGAGTTTATGAAGGGCGGCGCTAAAATTCCGTCTCTCCTTGCTGGAACACCTTGGAAATATCCGGAACAGGTTCAGGACAATCTGGAAAGCTATATTGTGGAAGGCTTTGGAAACGGCATGTATCAGGGAATGATGCTGGATTGTCTGAAAGGGCGTTCTGTATCCAGACCGGCAAGCAGCAATCAGGCAGCAGGACGTGAGGCAATGATGATTATTCTGCAAATTGTAGACTCCTTTAGCCAAGAGGCAAAAGAGACAACGCTTTCTGCTCTGAAAGCTTGGCTGGAAGAAGATGAAGGATTTATTGACAGTTTTGTTGGTGCGGAAAATATGGCAATTAAAAAGAAAGCCAAAGAAATTTTGGAAGACACTTCTATCCAAAGCAATGTAGCACCGATACATAAATCTTACCCCCTTATGGACCGTGCAGTTCACAGAACAGAAGACTATCTTTTTGCATTGTCTATGTATTCGGAACGTATTCAGAACACGGAAATTATGAATGATGAAAATCGTTTTGGATGGCATCAGAATAATGGGATGACTTATATTTATGATGAGGACAAGCAGTATACGGAGAATTATTGGAATACAGTAAATCCGTTAAGACTGCCGGGAACAACGGTAGTTCCTGTAAATATTGGGACAGGGAAACCGGATGGCTCAGGTTTTGCACAGGGCGGAGACTTCTGCTCTAAGGAGAGCTGGGTAGGAGGAACTTCCATAGGAAATTATGGCGTCAGCGGTATGTCATTTTCAGGAGAAACGCAGGGAATTGCAGGAGACGCACCGGTTTCTTATGCGCCGGATTTAAAAGGCAAGAAGTCATGGTTTATGTTTGATGACGAAATTGTCTGCCTTGGAGCAGGAATTACAAATAAAAACATGGAACTTCCGGTGGAAACTACCATTGAGAATAAGAAGTTAAGAAAAGACGGAAGCAATCAGCTTCTTGTCAATGGAGAAAAAACAGAAATACCTGTGAAAGAAGCGAATGTAAAAGAGTTGGTGGAACGTACAGCAGACATATCAGGCACAAGCTTTGAGCAGGTAAATTGGGCACATTTAGAAGGCAATCAGTCTGTGGGAACAGGATATTATTTCCCTGAAGAAAATACAGAAATTCAGGTTCGTCGAGGTCAGACCACAGGCAGTTGGAAAGACGTAGGAACTTTTGAGGGAGAAAGCACAGAAAATTATCTGGAAATGTGGGTAGACCACGGACAGAACCCAGAAAACGCATCTTACAGTTATGTATTGCTTCCCGAAACAAGTGCAGAAGAAACAGAAAATTACGCACAAGCGCCTAAGGTAACCATACTGGAGAACAGCAGTGAGGTTCAGGCAGTGCGCCATGAGACATTAAAAATCACAGGCATAAACTTCTGGCAGGAGCAGGGAGGAAGTATAGACGGAATAACAAGTGATAAGGCTGCGTCTGTTATGCTTCAGGAAACAGAACAGGGAACAGTGAAAGTTTCTGTTTCCGACCCCACAATGAAGAATAAAGGAAATGTTCAGCTTACACTTGAAGAAGAAATAGCAGACTGTATTCAGTTGGATGAAAACGTTACTTGTGAAAAAACAGAAAACGGAGCAGTTTTGACTTTTGCTATGGCAGGAACAAACGGAGCAGCTTCCATGGCAGAGCTTCAGCTTGTGCCGCCTGTAACACCGCAGCCGGAAGAACCGGAGACACCTCAGAAGCCGGAAAATCCGGAAGAACCAAGTACACCGGAAATTCAGGAAACTGATATGCTGGTAAATAAAGAGCATGGTGTCAAATTAACGGGAGAAGGTCTGACATCAGATATGCAGTTATCTGTGGAGAAGCTGGATAAAAAACATGCAGATGTGAAGCTTATGGAAAAGGAAATTTCCAAGAAACAGCAGCTTGACAATCCTATTGAAATTCAGCTTTTAAAAGACGGAAAAGAAATTGCCCTTCCTCATAAGGCAGAGCTTCAGCTTCCTGTATCGGAAAAATATAACGGCAAAGAAGTTGTGGTACTTTCCTGTGACAATGAAAATGTAAAAAAATTAAAAGGAAAGGTAAAAGACGGATTTGTATCCGTAGAAGTAGAGTCTTTAAACAGCTTTGGTACGGTATTGGATAAGGCAGTTTCTTCAGGTGTGGATAAGGTTAAAACAGGAGATGAAACACCGCTTGTAATGCTGTCTGTGATGTTTGTAGTCGGAGGAACGCTGTTTGTTGTATTAAAAAGGAAGAAAAAGGCTTGATATTCTTTTTTGAATTGTGTACTATAAAGGAGTATAAACTGCATATCCATGATGGTCGTTGGAGCTTGCTCCAAGGTTAAAAGGGAAATCGGTGCAAATCCGATACAGTCACCTCTACTGTAATGCTTTTCGGCTAAGTCAGAAAATCTGCCATCAGAGAAATAGATTTCCGGGTTGAGGGAGTTTTATTTGTGTAGAAAAAGATGTGCAGGATAAAATTTCATAGTGAAGATAGATAAGGTTTCTTTACCGGTGTGTAAAGAGACCTTTTTTTGTGAGTTTGTTACATTAAGGGAAAACTAAAAATGTATAAATATTTTGAAATCCTCTTTTATGCGACTGTCTCATAAAAAATGCTCTGTAAGAAAAAATATGTAAAGGAGAAAGAAAATGAAAAAAAGAAGAAATGCAAACCGTGTTCTCAGTCTGCTTCTGGTAATGGCATTGCTTATTACCGGAATGCCTGTATCGGTACATGCCACAGGCGACATGGAGACTCCGGTTGTAGAAGCAGGAGAAATTTTAAGTGGGACGGGGCAGGAAGCTGAAATTTCTGAAACGGAAATTCCCACAGTTATTGAAGCGGGAACAACTTATACGTTGACAGAGGATATTGTGTTTACAGAAGGTCAAACTTTTGAACGCATTGCAGGAACTTTAGATGGAAATGGTCACACCATTACTCTTGCAGATAAGCCTCTGGCAAATGAAGTGACAGGAACGATTCAGAACCTTGGAGTAACCAGTGAAAATGTTATTGTAAGTGACAAAACTTTTGGAAGTATGGCGATTACTTTAAGCGGAACCATTCAGAACTGCTATTCTACGGCTAAAATAAAATTAACTGGGTGGGCAGGAGAAGTAGGAGGTCTTGTAGGAACTTTCCGCTCAGGAGCAGTTAAAAATACGTACTTTGGTGGAAGTATTGACGCTATGATGGCAGGCGGACTTGTTGGAATTCGAGAAACGGAAGAAAGTATTTTATCTAACAGTTATTATGCGACAGATAAAGCTTCGTCAGCTTCGGGACCTGTATCTTGGGGAAAAAAGCCTGAAGACGGAAATAGTTTCAAAAAAACATTAGAGGAATTAAAGTCTGCAGCGCAATTATTAAATAAAGATATTCCGGACACAGGATTTACATGGACTTCTCCATCAGATGGAAGTAATCAAGGGTTACCTGTTTTAAGACAGAGTGGAGGAAATCCAGAACCTGAACAGATAGATAAAACAGCTCTCCAAAATGCTGTAAATGAAGGAAAGCGACTGGAGCAGGACAGATATACTGAAAAAAGTTGGAAAGCATTTTCTGAAGCATTAGATGTAGCAGAACAAGTTTTGCAGAAATCAGATGTAAAGCAGACAGAAATTGAGGAAGCTTTGAAAGCCTTAAATGCGGCAAAAGAACAATTAGAAAAGAAAAAAGTAACAGAACCGGTTGCTCCGCCAAAAGATGAAAACCAGGTTGTTCATATTAAAAAGCAGGCAGATTTGGAGAAAATAGACGCTGAAAAGACAGACGTTTACTATGTTCTTGATAATGATATTACATTAGACAAAAAATATAAGGCGTTTTTTGAATTTAACGCTACCTTTGATGGAAATGGACATACGGTTACTTTTGAAGATACTACATGGTTGTTTCAGAGTGTTGGAGAACAAGGGATTTTACAAAATACACATTTTACCGGTACTTTAGCTTCATGGGCAGAAAGCGGGCCGGCAGGATATGATTTAAAAGGTGCAATTATTAACTGTTATACAGACGTGAAAGGCGATGGAGCCTGTGGATTTGCAAAACGTCTTACAGGCGGCAGATTGATTAATAGTTATTCTATTAGCGAAGGGAAAATAGCTGTTTTATTTAAAGAATATAAAGGAGGTAACTTAATCAATTCCTATTGGTCTGACAGTGGGAAAAATCCAGTACAATTTCCGGCAGAAGCATTAATAAATTCTTCTGCAAAGTCAGAAGATGATATGAAGACGAAGGAATTTGTAGAGCTTTTAAACAAGAATAAGGGTGAGTTTGGCATCGCATGGGGACAAAATAGTACAGGATATCCTTATTTTGGGGAGAATCAGGAATATAATCCCAACAAACCAAATTTTCCGGAAAATAAATATGAAATAGAGTTTGCTTTTGCAGATGGTGTAACAGAGACAATTGAAAATCAGACTTTATATGTATCACCGGATGAGGTAGGTGCTTTTAATCTGGCAGGAACATTTCACTTAAAAGAATTACCGACTACGAGTACAGTGTCATGGAACATAACAGATGTAAAGCCGGACAGGGCCTTATCAATAGGGGCAGATCGAGGTGAACTTCGAGTAGATGCAGAGGGTTCTGCCATTGTATCAGCAACAGAAAGAAAAGCAGATGCATCCACAGAAACAGTTGCTTGGGTAAAAGTAATTGCAAAATCACAGATAATTGAACAAATTAAGCTTTTTATTGATGGAGAGGATGTAACTAACGGTAAAATAAAAGTAGAAGGTTCCGAATGGAAAAATATTCAGGTACAGGCAAAATATCAGGGAAGCGAAGAATTTATTCCGGTACATAGTTCTCGTTTTACTTATGCGCCAAGTGATGGAAAATTGATTTATAACTTAAACTCATCCAGCGAATTTAAGTTCAACAAGCCGGGAACAGCATCTATGACAGTGACCGCAAAGGCAAACCCCGAAATAAAAGCAGAGGTAGAAGCAACTTCTTCCTATGTACCTGTTGAAAGTGTGAAGCCGGCTATTTCGGGAGAAAAAGAAATTCATTCCAGAAATGCCAATGATCCTGACAATTATGCGTTTTTGCCGGATTACAGCGGTGTGATTGTATCACCGGAAAATGCCAGCTATGCGGGTAACTGGACAGTAACCAGCAGCAATCCGTCTGTTGCCGACTATGTAGACAGTATGGTGAAGGGATATGTGCCATATAAAGCGGGTACAGTCACTTATACGGCAAAAATCGAACAGACAAATCCTGAGACAAAGAAAACAAGCGTAGTAAGCGGAACTTCAGAGGTTACTTATAAGTATAAAAATCCATTAACAAAAATAACCATAGATGAAAGCAACCTCCAGATGGAAAACTTCACAGAACAGCTCCTTAACTTAACCTTTGAGGGAGAGCTTTCCAAGGATGGCTGGAGTGTTACCGATCCACAGCTGGAATGGTCTTATGATAAAGCTGGAATTGTAAAGATTGTCCGTAAAGAACAGGGATATTGGAAAAAAGGAAATCCGGAATGGGATAATGCGCCGGATAAAGGCTCTTTTATTACCAGCGACAAGTATTATGTGCAGTCTTTAAAAGAAGGTACTGTAACGGTAACGGGAACCCCGATAGATAAGACAAATAAAGTAGAGCCTATAAAATTCACCGTTACTGTGTCAGGCGGGGAAACACCACAGGTAGATATTGATGCGTTGGTAAACAAAGGATTACAGGGGGCAAAAGAGCATTTTGCATCCAAATATCCGGAAGAAAATTATCAGTATAACAATAACGACTGGATTGTGTATGCACGTCTGCGTGCAGGAGAAACCATTTCACAGGAAAAATTAGATGCTTATTATCAGTCTGTGGCAGACACAGTGAAAAAATGGAGTAAAAAGCAGAAACCCACAGATATGGAGCGTGTGGCATTGTCCTTGTTAATTATGAACAAAGACATTACGGATGTAGACGGTGTAAATCTGGTAGAAATGATTTATAATCATCCGAGCTTAGATATGGGTGCAAATGAGCTGGCATGGGCGCTGCTGGTAACGGATGCAAAAGGAATGGAAATTCCCACAGATGCAAAATGGAACAGAGAGAGTATCATAACTGCACTTTTGAAATTCCAGAATGAAGAAAACGGCGGTTTCGGACTTGTGGATAATCAGACGGTCAGTGTGGATATGACAGCTATGTGCTTGCAGGCGCTGGCTCCGTACAGAAATATAAATGTAAAAGTTCATCAGGCAGTGGAAGCAGGATTAGAATATTTGAAGAATTCCATGTCTGACGCTTATGACTTTGGAACATCTGAAAGTACAGCGCAGGTACTGCTTACTTTGACGAGTTTAGGTATTGATTCTTTAAATTCCGATTTTGGAACTCCTTATAGTAATATGATTACCTGTCTTATGGACAACTATTATTGTGAAACAGAAAAAGGAAATGGTTTCTGCCATGATAAAAGTAATAAAAAGTTAAATGAAATGTCCAGTGTTCAGGTATTTCAGGCATTTACAGCTTATACACAGGTAAAAGCAGGAGAAAAGACTTATTGGGATTTAACAGAAGAAAATCAAAAAACAGAAGTAGAAGAAGTTATTCAGCTTATTGAAAACCTTCCGGCAATGAAAGATTTAACAGTGGAAGATGCAGAAGTTGTGCTTTCCATTCAGGCGTTGTATGAAAGCCTTACAGAAGATGAACAGCAGCTTGTACATAATGCAGAGAAGTTACAGAAAGCTATTGAACGCATTGAGGAATTAAAAACGCTGGGTGAAGAAGTCGGTAAAGTTACTTTAACGATTATGGACGGCTTAAAGAAGGAAGAAAAAATGTTGTCCCTTCTGGAAGAAAACGAAATAAAGGGTATGATGCTTCAGACACAGGCAACGATTTATCAGACGGACTCTATGATGAGCGTAATTGAACGTGCCTGCAAGGAAAATGGCTTTAGTATTTCTATTCGAAACGGAGAATATATTGAAGAAATTGACGGACTTGGCGAATTTGACCGTGGACCGGGCAGCGGCTGGGTAGGTACTTTAAATGACGAATTTACAAAAACCGGTTTTGCGGATTTTACAGTAGAAAACGGCAAGTTAAAAGATAAGGACGTAATTACAGTAGAATATACGGAAAATCTGGGAAAAGACGTAACAGAAAATGCCGAATTATCTACACTGGGAATTACAGACGGTAAATTGTCACCGGAATATGCAAGAGATACTTATGAATATACGCTTTCAGTGGGAGAAAAGGTAAAAGAAATTACATTAAATCCGAAATCTTATAATCGCTATGCGGAAACAGTAATAAAGTCAGCAGATAAGGTTTATGAAAGCGGACAGGCTATTCCTGTGGAAGACGGAACAAAAATTGAAATTGTTTCTAAAAAAACAGTAAGAGGAGAAGACATCAAAACGTATCTTCTTACCATAGAGCAGAAAAAGACTTCACAGCCTGAGCCACAACCGGAACCAAATCCTGAGCCAAATCCAAATCCGGATGAGCAGAAAGAAATTACATTGGTAAATAAAAAGTATGGAGTTTCTTTAAAAGGAAAAGGTCTTGAGCAGGATATGGAGCTTTTGGTAACACCTCTTGATAAAGACAGTGAAGCAGTGAAAGCAATGAGAAAGGAAATTCCTTCTGCAAAATCTGTATTCCGTTTATATGATGTTGTTATCCGACAGAATGGAAAGAACTTAGAGCTTCCTAAGGAAGCAGTGCTGTCTATTCCGGTAGGAGAAAAATATAACGGACAGCAGCTTACTGTATTGCATTACATAGACGGAAAAGTAGAAAAACTGAATGGTAAGAGTGCAGACGATATGGTATCTGTTTCTGTAAAAAGTCTGGGAGGATTTGGAGTAGTGGTAGATACACCTTCAAATTCACAGGGAAATAATCAGAGCGGAAATCAGAGCAATGGCTCAAACGGTGGCGTAAAAACAGGGGATGAGGCACAGCTCATGCTTTGGATGTGCATTGGTGTTATATCCTTAGGAACAATAACAGCTTTGTACAGAAGAAAGAAAAATATAAAATAAAGGAATAAGAAACTGTCGTAGAAAATACAGTCAGGTCATTGTATCTGAGCTATATTTCTACGGCAGTTTTTATTTCACAGGCAAGTATCACCCATGAATGTTGAAAATTACCTATATCATTAAAAATAGGGCAGGGTTACAATAGTTATAAAATAAGGGATAGTATAAGCTTTTATAAAAAATAGGAGACAGAAATGGGAAAAGGTTTTTATTTAACGCACGAGGCAAAAAGCTGGGAACAGGGGCTTCCTGTGGGAAACGGACAACAAGGAGCAGTGCTTTTGGGCGGTGTACAGCAGGAACGGATTGTTTTAAATGAAGAAAGTCTGTGGTACGGAGGAAAAAGAGAGCGAGCCGTAGAAGCAGGCAAGGAAAAGCTGGAAAAGGTGAGAGAACTTTTAGAAAAAGGAGAAGCAAGCAAGGCACAGACCTTATGCAGCAGATGGTTTGTGGGAAATCCCAGATATACCAATCCTTATCATCCGGCGGCAGAGGCAGTTCTTAATTTTGAGCCTTTTGGAAAAGTAAAGGAGTATTTTAGAGGAATTGACTTAGAAAAAGGAGAAGCAGGAGTGAAAATCTGCTTTGACAACTGCAAGACAGTAAGAGAGATTTTTTCTTCTGTTAAGTATCAGGTCACTGCTCTGCGGATGGAAACAGACAAAGAACAGGGCATGAGCTTTTCCTTGGGATTAAACCGCAGACCGTTTGAAGAAAATGCCGAAGTAGAGGACAGAGAAATTTCTTTAAACGGACACAGCGGAGACGGAGTGTGTTATGATGTAAGGTGCAGAGTGGGGAAAACAGATGGAAGAGTCTGTGTAGAAGGTGGATATCTTCTTGTAGAAAGAGCCTCTTATGTGGAAATTTTCTTTTGTGTGCGTACAGATTACGAGAGCAAAGAATGTTTGGACAAGTGCAGCAGACTTTTAAAAGCTGCGGCAAAAGTGGGATTTGAGGAGATTAAGAAGGCGCATATTGAGGAATACGGAAGACTCTATAATAATATGAGACTGGAGATAGAAGGGGCAGAGGAGCTGGCTCAAATTCCGGCGGATGAGCTTTTAAAACGCTGTGAAGAACCAAAGGTTCAGGGCTATTTAATTTGGCTTATGTTTTCCTACGCAAGATATCTTCTTATCAGTAGCTCCTATGGCTGTGCGCTGCCTGCAAATCTTCAGGGGATATGGAACGGCAGCTTTACTCCTCCGTGGGAAAGCGGATATACCATCAATATTAACCTCCAGATGAATTACTGGATGGCAGATAGAGCAGGACTGGGCGTATGCTATGAGTCGTTCTTCAACTTGATAGAAAAGATGCTTCCAAATGGACGAAAAACAGCCAAGAAAGTGTATGCTTGCAGAGGTTTTGTAGCGCATCACAATACAAATTTGTGGGGAGACACGGACATTACAGGGTTGTGGCTTCCTGCATTTCTCTGGCCTATGGGTGGCGCATGGATGGCAAACCAGCTTTATCATCACAGTGAGTTTGAGGAAAATCCGAAGGAAATCAGGGAGCGTGTGCTGCCTGTTATGAAAGAATGTATTTTATTTTTCTATGACTATCTTTATCGGAAATCTGATAAAATGTGGATAAGCGGCCCTACGGTATCACCGGAAAATACCTATCGCCTTTTAGATGGTCAGGAAGCCAGTGTGGCTATGGGCGTTGCCATGGACCATCAGATTATTCGTGAGCTTGCGGAGAATTATCTGGAAGGATGCAGAAGATATAATACAGGTTCGCCGGAATATGAGACAGAAAAAATGGCGCAGGAGATATTAGAACATTTGCCGCCTACCAAGATTGGGAAGTCTGGCAGGATTTTGGAATGGCAGGAGGAATACGAGGAAGTAGAAAAGGGACACCGTCATATTTCTCATTTATATGGGCTGCATCCGGGAAGAGAAATTTCAGAGGATACGCCTGCGCTTTTCGAGGCGGCGAAAAGAACTCTGGAATATCGTTTGGAGCACGGAGGCGGTCATACGGGCTGGAGTAAAGCGTGGATTATGTGCTTTTATGCCCGCTTAAAGGACAAGAAAAAATTTGATGAGCAGATGAGACAATTTCTTGCAAACAGTGTGGATGAAAACCTGTGGGATATTCATCCCCCGTTTCAGATTGACGGAAATTTCGGAATGGCAAAGGCAGTATTGGAAGCATTGGCATCCCGAAGGGGTGATGTGGTAGAGCTTCTTCGGATTATTCCTGAGGGAATGGAGACAGGGATGGTGACAGGTCTGTGTCTGGAAGGAAGGCTGAAGGTGGATTTCGCATGGAAATGTGGAAAACTTACAAAAATTTCTCTTTCTTCGGGGAAAACTCAAACCATAGAGCTGCGTTATTGTGGGATACGAAGGAGCGTTACTCTTTTAGAAAACAGCAGATTAGAGCTAGAAGGAGTGGAAAATTATGAATAAAAAAGAATATTTTGAAAGACAGAAAAACAGATATCAAAAGGGCGAGTTGGAATGGTGTGCAAAGGCGGCGAGAGAATATCGCTCGGAAAACACCGACCAGATTATGCGTATTGCAGATGAGGCTGTGCGCTTAGAGTTTATTTTTGACTTACCCTGGGACATGGAGCGTACCTACGAAAAGGAGACGTTTACATATCCCATTAACTGGACGTATATGCCCACAGATGATCCGGAGTTTATTTATCAGATGAACCGTCATCGTTATTTTATCTGTCTGGGACAGGCTTATGCCATGACAGGAGAGGAAAAGTATGCCAAAGCCTTTGTAGATATGATAACAGACTGGATTACAGGCGTACCTCTGACAGAGGAGAGTAAAAAGGTTACATGGAGAGAAATTGAGGCAGGTATTCGTGGGGAAAACTGGACAAAGAGCATCTTATATTTTGAAAACAGTCCGCTGATTGATGACGCTTTTATGGAAATGTTTACAAAAAGCTTAGAGGAACATGGAGAATATCTTCTTCATGCCAGAAGGGGCTTTCAGATTTCCAGCAACTGGGGTGTTATTGAAAACCACGGTTTGCTGTTTATCGGTCTGGCGCTTAATCAGGAGGAATATGTGGAAACGGCTTTAAAGCGTCTGGAGCAGGAAGGGCAAATTCAGGTATTTTCAGACGGCGTACATTGGGAGCAGTCCTGTATGTATCACAATGAAGTTCTGCACTGCTTTTTAGAGAGCGTTCATATTTTACAGGTATGGGAAAGGGAAATTCCCGAAAAGCTTTTAGAAGTTACCCGCCGTATGGCAATGGCAAATGTGGCATGGAAAAAACCGGATGGCTGTCAGCCTCTTACCGGAGACAGTGACGAAACTTGTCTGGAGGATATGCTGGCTGCTTCTGCTATTATTCTGGCAAAGGAAGGCTGTCAGGAGGCAGAGGCTTTAAAGGGCTGTGCAGGAGAATATCCGGACTATGAGAGTATCTGGGATTTACGTCAAAAAGGAGCAGATATTTACGACAACATCAATGGACAGACGCCGAAGCAGAAGAATTTTATGCTGGAGGAAAGTGGAAATTATTATGTGCGAAGCAGTTGGGAGCGTGACGGAGAATATCTTCACTTCCGAAACGGCTGCCTGGGCGGAGGACACGGACATAATGACAAGCTGCATCTTGATGTGGTCAGCGAAGGCGAGGACGTACTGGTGGATGCAGGAAGATATCAGTATACTTATCACGAAGAAAACAGGATTTGGCTGAAAAGCGCTTATGCACACAACACGATTTTAGTAGACGGACAGGACTTTATGGAATATACAGACGCATGGGGCAGCCAAAACGCTGTGCCTGAGCTTCGATTTGCACCAAAGGAAAAGAACGGATATCTGGTATTGGAGGGTGCACATACAGGATATCTGCAAGGGGGAGCGCAGGTGCTTCTGAATAGAAAAATAGTCGTATTAGAACCGGGGGTTTATGTGGTTGCAGATATGGCGTATACAGGAGAAACACATACATATAGCAGAATTTTCCACTTCAATAATCAGGGACAGCTTGTTTACGAAGACAACAGAATTGTATATAATGGAGAGAAAGCAAAAATGGAACTGGTATTTCCTCAGAAAGACACATCCGTTAAAAAGGTTGAGAGCAAGCTTTCCCGCCATTACAATCTGTGTGAGAAAAACGAAAGTATCTGGGCAGATAGAAAGGGAGAAGGAACAACAGCCATGCTTGCGGTGCTGGCAGGCAGACAGAAGCAGAAGGCAGAGGTGTGTATGCAGCAGGTTTATAATCCTGTACGGGATTGTATGCTGGATGAGAAACAGGCGCAGGGCTTGTATATCCGCACAGATAATCACGAATATCAGTTGATATTCCGATACCGTGATTTGACAGGGCCGCAGGATTTACTTCAGGTGGAGGAGTGTCTGGGAATAGGAAGGCTGTTAATCTGTGCAGATAAAGGAGATACCATTAGTTTCGCATAATATACAGAGGGTGAAAATATGTACAGACTAATGATAGTAGAAGATGAGCAGGCAATCGCACAGGGTATTGCAAACAGCCTGCCGTGGGAAGAGTGGGGCTTTCAGATAAGCAGAGTTTGTTCAAACGGAGAAGAAGCTCTGGAAGCCATCGCTGTGGAATGTCCGGACTTGGTGCTTTCCGATATCCGTATGCCGAAGATGGACGGGCTTGAGCTAATGAAGCGGCTGAATAAAGAATATCCCCATATCAGAATTGTAATTTTAAGCGGTTACAATGATTTTGAATATCTTCAGACTGCAATTCAGAACGGAGTAAGTGAATACTTATTAAAACCTACGGGTATTGATGAATTTGAGGAAGTATTCCGTAAAATGAAAAAGAAGCTGGATGAGGATGTAGAGCGCCGACTTTCTGACGAAGAAGCCAGACAGTTAAGAGAGCAGAAAAGATGTAATGCCTTAATCAAAGGATACGGCTACAACGAAGATGAAATGGAGCAGCTTTTTGAAGGAGAATGTCGTTTCAGCGTTATGTTCTTTTATCTGGAAGACAGTCAGAAAAATGATAGGAATGTCAATTATCATCTGACGGTGCAGGTGTTAAAGGCTTTGCGGGAATATCAACATTTAGATGACATTTCAGGAAAATTCTTTTTGAACTACGAGGAAAGGCTGACAGGAATTTTAATGCTTCCGCCTGATGAAAAAGAGGAAACCTTACGGGAAAAAACAGAGAAATTACTGCAATATGTAAAAGAAAGTACGGGGATTTGCTTGTCCGTGGGCATCAGCAGCTTTTGTGTGGATTATCAGATGCTGCCCCAGTGCTATGAGCAGGCAAAGTGCTGTGTCAGTCAGAAAATTTTTAAAGAGAAAAAAAGATTTGATTATGTATTATGATGAAATTCGAGAAGCAGATTTTGATTATTATACCATTTCCTTTGACGATGCAAAGATTATGGAATATATCTTAAAGCAGGAAAAGGAAAAACTGATGGAAGCCTTGGACAGAACCTTTTCTGTTTTTTACGACAGGGTGATTTCCGATTATGGCTATATTAACCGTCTGTGTCTGGAATTGCTGTTTCACATTTCCAGAAAGCTTCTGCGATGCAGTGTGCAGATGGAAAAGGTTATGAAAGAGCAGGGATGCAGATATTCGGATATTTATAAAAAGGATACGTTGAAGGAAAAAAGAGATTTTCTGTATCTGGTGCTGTCAGAGTCTTCCAAAGCCTGCAAAGAGATGAGGGGAGAGAATAAGAAGCGCAGCAGTCTGGCATCTGCTATTCGGGAAGTCGTAGATTTGGAATTTACCTCCAATAAAATTTCTCTGGAATATATTGCGGGAAAGGTGCATAAAAATACTGCCTATATTTCCAAAATCTTTAAAAGTGAATTTGAATGTAACTTTAGTGAATATGTAACACAAAAGCGAGTGGAGAAGAGCAAGGAGCTTTTGTCTGACCCATCCCTGAAAATCTATGAGATTGCGGAAGCTCTTGGCTGGGCAGACGTATCAAATTACATTAAAGTGTTTAAAAAGAGCTGTGGCATGAGCCCCAATGAATACAGAAACTTTGTAGAAGGTGCGAGGTCAGGAAGGGAATGAAAAAGAAAAAAACAGGAGCGTTAAAGCGGAAAATGCTCTTTGGCATGCTGTTGATTTTAATTCCGGTGCTGGGCGTGGTGACTCTTTTATTCTGGCAGACAAGGTCTGCTTTAAAAGAGGAGTATATTCGCACTGCCCATCATGATTTAAGAGAAGTGAGCCGAAATGTTGATGAGAAGGTAGATGAAGTGTATGCCATGTCCGATGTGTATGCAGGGACAGATGAGTTCGAGGATTATGCGGAAACCATTTACAGCAAAAGGAGCAGTTCTTATAAAAAAGAGCGATTGTCCGTATTCATGAGCAGATATTAGAGCCATTGGACAGGCTGAACCGCCGTGAAAAGCTCAGCGCCATGTATACTTGGAGAGGGGAGCTTTTAAATTTCAGAGATCCCAATCAGGATACAGAGGAAACAAAGCATGAGCTGGAAAAAATGCAGGTAAATGATCCGGCAAATTTAATGCAGCTTATATGGTATCCGGCAAGGGAAAACTTTTTGCTCAGTGACAAGCCAAAGGATATTCATGAGAAAATGGCAGTTTTTGCTTCCAGACGTGTATTTTCCCGTGAGCATAACCGTTATGAATATGTACAGATTTTTGCTCTGAATGAAGGGGTTTTTTATGATTTATATAAAGATAAGGCAAAAGCATTAAGAGGAGAAATTTATACTATAGACGGAGAAGGAAATGTTATTTCCAGCAGTGACGAAGAAATTCTAAAAGAAGGAAAAATTCCAGAACGTTTATTTGAAAAAGTGCAGGACAGCTCGACAAAAGTCCTTGAAATCGGTAGAAACAAAAAGAGTTATTTGGTGGATATAAAAAATCAGAAATCAATGACTGGAGAACTATTATGGTTGTTCCTGAGACACAAGTGACGGCTTCTGTGGATACTTTGTATCTGAAATTTTTTATTATTCTTTTAGTATCTGTGGGCACCAGTGCTTTGTTGATTACTTATCTTTACAGAAGCTTTATGGAGCCCATTAACAAGCTGAATATTTCCATGAAAGAGGTTTATAACGGAAACTTAGACGCTTATGTGGAATTAAAAGAATACCTCAGAAGAAATGAAATCTATGATATGATGGTTTATTATAATTCCATGTTGAAGAGGATTAATACTCATATCATTGAAGGATTAAAGGCGGACAGGAAAAAGAAGGAGCTGGAGCTCGAGGTGTTGATGAGCCAGATAAATCCTCATTTCCTGTATAATACATTGGAAAATATTGTGTGGAAGTCCAATGAAGCGGGCCGTCCCGATATTGGCAGAATGGCGGCAAGCCTTGGCAGAATGTATCGCCTTTCCATAAGCGGAGGACAGGTTATCGTGCCTATGGAGCATGAAATAGAACATCTCATGGCGTATGTGAAAATCCAGAAAAACCGCTATGGAGACAGTGTAGAATTTGAATTGCAGACAGATATGGCACAGGTTCACGAGTTGCATTCCCTGAAAATTCTTCTTCAGCCCATTGTGGAAAATTCTTTCTTATACGGAACAGAAGGCTTGGAAAGACCGATGACCGTTCGCCTTTCTATCCGTAAAAGAGACGGATGGGTTTGGATAAGAGTCATAGATAACGGCTGTGGAATGGAAAAAGAGCGTTTGGAGCAGGTACGCAGTCAGATTAAAGAGGGAAGAAAAAACACAGAGGAAAAAGCGCCCAGAAGTACGGGAATTGGACTTCACAGCGCCCAGATGCGTATTCGTCTTTACTTTGGTATTGAGGATGCTGTGTCCATATACAGCAAAAAGGGCATGGGAACGCTGGTCGTTGTAAAAATTCCTGTGATTACCAAAGAGGACGTAGACGAGAACGGAAATTTAAAAGAAAAACAAAAATAACCAATGGATATAAAAAACCACCTATATAAATTCTAAGCTTCACAAGATAAAATAAAGATATCAGAAAAGAAGTGAGAGGTGGAATTTTATGAAAAAGAATTCAGCAGTAAAAGTGAAAACCTCCGTAGCACAAAAGAAGGAAAACAGAAGTGGATGGATGTTTATTACACCATATTTGATTTTCTTTACAGTGTTTACAGCCGTGAATTGTTTGATACGGTAAAATCCCTTCAGCCGGATTGTATTGTAAGCGGAAGAATAGGAAATGATTTAGGAGAATATATGACAACCAGTGATAACTTCCTGCCACGTCTTTCCTATGAAGGAGATTGGGAGCTTCCCGCTACCTTAAACGATACATGGGGGTATAAAATAGGAGACGAAAACTTTAAAAGTCCGGATGAGGTTATCCGTCTGCTCTTAAAAGTAGTAAGCAGAGGGGGAAATTATTTGCTGAATATCGGTCCTGACGGAACAGGAGCAGTGCCAAAGGGAAGTCTGGACGTTTTAAATGAAGTGGGTAAATACGTAAAGGAAAACGGCGAAAGGATTTTCGGAACAAAGGCAATGCCATATTACCCTTATGAGCTGGACTGGGCAGAGCTTACCAGAAAGGAGCATAAGCTCTATGTGCACGTATTGAAGAAAAGAGAATATATTGAGCTTCCAAACATTGCCAATCATTCTGTAAGTGCTAAAGTTTTAAAGAATGACAGAGCTTTAGAACCGCAAAATACGTTAAACTGTGAGGAAATATCTACGATTGTCATTCATTTGCCAAAAGATTTATGGAAAGAAACCAATTACTGTGTGGAGATTACTCTTCAGGAAGAAGGCTTGGAGTTCTTGTCTTTGTAAGCTTGAAGAAATGCTTCTTGCTCCTTGTCTGAAAGCTCTTTGTCAAAGCTTGTCTTTGCCATGGGGAGGCAAAGGATACAAAGAGTAAAAAGAATAAGGAGAAGGAATAATAAAAAAAGCATAAAAACACCTCCGATACATAAAAATACTTTTCAATCTTAACAATAGGATATGTAAATAAAGGGAAAATATGTGAAAAACATCTCTGGAATTATAAAAAAAAGCGTGATAAAATAAAAAATCGTGAAATAAGAATGAAGAAGGAAAGGGGAAGAAGGATGACAAATGACATGACATCGGGAAGTCCCATAAAGCTGATTATCAGATTTATGATTCCAATGTGTTTAGGAAATATTTTTCAGCAGTTTTATAATATTGCGGACTCCATTATTGCAGGACAGTTTTTGGGCGTAGATGCTCTTGCAGCTATTGGAAGTACCGGTTCTTTAATCTTTTTGGTTACAGGCTGGTTAAACGGGCTTACCAGTGGATTTTCTATATGGGTTGCCCAATGGTTTGGAGCCGGAAAGCTGGATAGAATGAGACATTATATCGCTATGTCCGTCTACATCTGTGTGGGCTTTGTTGTAGTGATGACAGGAGGGCTTTTAATTGCCAATGAGCCGATTTTGCGCCTGATGAATTCACCGGAGCATCTTATGGGAGATATCAGCAGCTATATGGCAATTATTTACGCCGGTCTGGCAGTTACCTGTGCTTACAATGCCCTTGCCGGTGTGCTAAGAGCGTTGGGAGACAGTAAGTCACCCTTGTATTTTTTGATTATATCTGCGGTGATTAATGTAGTGCTTGACATTGTATTTATTGTGGTGTTCCACATGGGTGTGGAAGGCTGCGGTTATGCTACGGTAATTGCACAGGGAATATCTGCGCTTTTGTGTTTCCTGTATATTCTTAAAAAATTCGATGTTTTGAAGTTAAAAAAGGAAGATTTTCATTTTTCCATGAGCACAATCAACAAGCTGCTTGGACTTGGAATTCCTATGGCATTGCAGTTTTCCATTACTGCTATCGGAACCATTATTGTGCAGGGAGCTATTAACGTATACGGTGCAGTGAGCATGGCGGGATTTTCCGCAGCAGGAAAAATTCAGAATATCATTTGTACCGTATTCGTGTCCTTTGGTGCTACCATTGCTACTTATGTAGGGCAGAACCGTGGCGCAGGCAAGATGGACAGAGTGAGAAAGGGTGTATATCTCACACAGGCAATGATTTTAGTTACCAGCTTGATTATGATGGTGCTGGTTCATTTCTTTGGAGAGTATCTGATGTTGATTTTCGTGAAAGCATCGGAGACAGAAGTATTGAAGGCAGCGGGAATTTACTTTAATACGGTGGTGTGGGCATACCCATTTCTGGGAAGTATTTTCCTTTACCGAAACGCATTGCAGGGTATGGGATATGGACTTGTGCCTATGATGGGAGGCGTGTTTGAGTTGGTTGCCAGAGCCGGAATTGTTTTTCTGGTAGCGGGAAATACCAGCTTTGCAGGAGTATGTATGGCAGATCCGGCGGCATGGATTGCAGCGCTGATACCACTGATACCATATTACTTCTGGATTATGAAGAAAAAAGAAAACAGATAGAGAAAAAGTCAGAAAGCCATGATGCTGTGGGGAGCGGTATTGTGGCTTTTTTTGTATCTTATGCAGATACGGTCTCAGCTATTCCACAGCAAATAAGTCAATTTTCTTGTTTTTCTCCGTCGTATATAGATGTTTTTTTAGCCAAACTCGTGCAGATGCACTCAAACATGGCTTTCAAAACATCACTATACTCGAAAAACTGCGAAAATAGGACTAATCATTTGCTGTTGGAATACTGAGTGTGTATCTGAGAAGATAGCTATACGTTAATGGAAGAAATAAAGCTGAAAGGAATTAAAGAGGGAGCTGTAAGAGATATTAGGCTGATGATTGCGGATTTTAAAGTATGTTATGTGATGAAATGCAGATAAGGATTAGTGTTTTGTAAGTAAAGGACAAGAATAGGAGAATGGATGTGTTGGGATGAAATATAGAGTATGTAGCTAATAGTTTACTCTTTTTGCGATTAAAAAGTCAATGAACATTCTGTGAAGAAAGGGGAAATAAATAGAGAACTTTTTATGCCCTGTCCAAGAAGGAAAATGTCTGGAAACTTGTTTTTTTCTTTGCTATACTATATGTTATAGAATTCCTCTGTAAGATGGAGGAAAAAGTATGGATACATTATTAAAGAACCTTACAATTAAAAATAATTTTATGTTTGCAGCAGTGATGTCAGATGAAGAAAACTGCAAAGGCTTTTTGGAACGTGTTCTTCCTATAAAAGTTGACCATGTGGAAATTCTAAAGGATGGACGTTGCATTGTGTTTTTAAATACTCGTGGAGAGAATTCAAAAGACGTACCAAAGGAATTGGTTTCTTTTCTGAAATTTGTACATGCAGACTTAAAAGAAAGTCAGAAGGATTTTCAAGATGATTATGTAAGGCAAGTGCAGAAATCAGTCACCCATATCAGGGAGAGCAGAGAAATGGAGGAAAGATTTATGCTTTTAGAACTATTGCTGGAAGATGAATGTAGAGAAGGACAAAAACAGGGGGAAGAAGAAGGACAACTAAAAATGGCAAAGGAGATGCTTGAGATGACTTTAAGCAGACTTGGACGATTACCCAATAGTCTTCTGGAAACTCTGCATCAGCAACAGGATATAGAAAGGCTTAAAGCTTGGATGCAGACAGCATTAACGGCTCAATCACTGGATGAATTCATTTCTAAGATGTAATATTTAGAAGTAAAATCAAATCTGAAATACCTGCAAATCTTTAGTGCTTATGGGGTTTGCAGGTAATCAAAACATTTCAATACCATTTCAGGTAAAATTTCAGGAAAAGCAGAGGAATTCTATTTTAAAATCCCCCTAAAATATGCTCTAAAAAATAATTTTAAAAAAAATAAAAAAATTTTAAAAAAGTACTTGCATTTTTAAAAACAATGATATATAATACATTTTGTTGTGAGGCACAACACAAAACATTGGGCTATCGCCAAACGGTAAGGCAACGGACTCTGACTCCGTCATTTCAAGGTTCGAATCCTTGTAGCCCAGCTTTCAATCCCAGACAAAGCGTCTGGGATATTTTTTTGCTTTATAGAAAAGAATAGGGGGATAATGATTATGAAATATTCTTTTGACAGCAGAATACGTTTCAGCGAGACAGGGGAGAATAAATGTCTTACCTTAAATGGAATTATCAATTATTTTCAGGATTGCAGTACATTTCAATCAGAGGATATCGGCGTTGGTATGAAATTTCTGGAAGAGAGACATCAGGTATGGGTGCTTTCCGCATGGCAGATTGTGGTGGAACGTTATCCTAAGCTTTGTGAAAAAGTTACAATATCTACGTGGCCTTATGAGTTTAAGCATTTTCTGGGAAAAAGAAATTTTGCCATGGAGGATGAAAATGGCAATAAAGTAGCCTATGCGAATGCTCTATGGACACTTCTGGATTTGAATACAGGTCATCCGGTGAATGTGGATGAAACTCAGATTAAGGCTTATGTGTTAGAGGAAAAGCTGGATATGGAATATGCCCCCAGAAAGATAAGGATGCCAAAGGATTACAAAGAATTTCCTTCATTTCAGGTGAAAGTACATCATTTGGACACCAATCATCATGTAAACAACGGACAATATGTGCTGATGGCGCAGGAATATATTCCGGCAGATTTTGCAGTAAAACAAATGCGGGCAGAATATAAAAGTCAGGCAGTTTTGGACAGTGTGATAATACCGAAGGTGCATGAAGACGAAGAAAACGGAATTTACACAGTGAGTCTGGACAGTCCTGATGGAGAAACTTATGCGATTGTGGAGTTTCGATAGATAAATTTATTGTGAAAAGAAATGTTCTATGATATGCTTGAAACACAGTAATCAGTTAAGAGAAATATAGAGGAGAATTTATGATAGAATTAGGAAAAAAACAGGAGCTGACAGTTGCAAAGCTGGTAGATTTCGGTGTTTATTTAGGTGAAACAGAAAATGCAGGGGAGAAGGAAACTGTTCTTCTGCCGAAAAAACAGGTTCCGGAAGAAACACAGAAGGGCGATAAGATTTCTGTATTTATTTACAAGGACTCATCAGACCGTTTGATTGCCACTGTGAGAGAGCCGAAAATTACTTTGGGAGAAATTGCAGTGCTCCGCGTAGCACAGGTAACAAGAATAGGAGCATTTTTAGACTGGGGCTTGGAAAAAGACCTTTTCCTTCCATATAAACAGCAGACAAAAAAGCTTCATGAAAACGAAGAAGTTCTGGTAGCATTGTATATTGATAAGAGTAGCCGTCTTTGTGCGACCATGAAGGTGTATCATTATTTAAGAACAGACTCACCTTATGGAGAAGGCGATACAGTAACCGGTGTTGTTTATGAAATCAGCGATAATTTTGGTGTCTTTGTGGCTGTGGATGATAAATATTCTGCCATGATACCAAGACAGGAGGCACAGGGGAATTATAAACCGGGAGATGAGCTGACCTGTCGTGTGACAGCGGTCCGTGAGGACGGAAAATTGACACTGAGCGCCAAGAAAAAAGCATATATGCAGATTTATGAAGATGCAGAAAGTGTTTATGAAATCATTCAGGAGTTTGACGGAGAGCTGCCTTTTGACGATAAGGCAGACCCGAAGATTATTCAAAGAGAGTTCGGACTCAGTAAAAATGCTTTTAAGCGTGCAGTGGGGCATCTGTTAAAAGAAAATAAAATCGAAATAAAAAATGGAAAAATTTCTATACGGTAAGACTTTTCCAAGAGAAAAGATTATGGTATAATGTTTGCACGATGTGCAAACCAAGCCGATGAAATCGGCTTGCCGCCACGAGGCGTCGGATTATACCGGCAAGCCACGGCTTGAAAAGTAAATACCCTATCGGGCGCTTCCTTTTCTGCGCACGTGGTATAATTGTAAAATGTTTAAGTAAAGTATAATTGTAAATGTCCAGAAGGAGGAAAATAAGTGGACTCGATAGATTATTATGACCGGTACGCAGTACCTTATTATGAAGAAACAGTAGAATTTGGCATGGAGGAGCAAATCAAACGTTTTGTTGAATTGCTTCCGGAAAGTGCAGATGTTCTTGATTTAGGCTGTGGATCGGGCAGAGATACAGTATGCCTTGAAGAAGAAGGCTGTGTCGTTACTGCCATGGATGGTTCTGAGAAAATGTGTGAGCTGGCAAGTATTCACACAGGAAAAGAAGTGCTGCATCTTAGAGCGGAGGATATGGAATTTGAAGATGTTTTTCATGGGATTTGGGCCTGTGCTATTTTAGGGCATTTTTCACCGGACAGAGTGAAGGACATTATGGCGAAAATCCTGCGGGCATTGAAGGATGATGGGATTTTGTATTTTTCCGTTCAAAAGGGAGACAGAAACGGTAACTACAATGGCAGATATTTCTATGATTATGACAGAGAGGCTCTTAATGACCTTTTGGACTCTTTTTCAAATGTAAAAGTATTGGACATATGGAAAACCAGTGATGTCAGAACAGACAAGAGCAATCGTTGGTTTAATGTTCTGCTTCGCAAGGAAAAGCAAGACGAATAAAGGAGAGATACAGTGAATTTTGCTCATTTACATGTACATACAGAGTACAGTCTTTTAGACGGTTCAAACAAGATAAATGAATATGTAGCCAGAGTAAAAGAACTGGGAATGAACAGTGCGGCCATAACAGACCATGGAGTCATGTTTGGCTGCATTGATTTTTATAGGGCAGCAAAAGCAGCGGGAATTAAGCCGATTTTGGGCTGTGAGGTATATGTTGCCCCCGGTTCTCGCTTTGACAGAGAAATAGGACAGGCAGAGGACAGATATTACCATCTGGTTCTTCTGGCTGAGAACAATCATGGCTATGAAAACCTTATGAAAATTGTGTCAAAGGCTTTTGTGGACGGCTTTTATTATAAGCCACGTGTGGATATGGACCTTTTGCAGGAATATCATGAAGGAATTATTGCATTGAGCGCCTGCCTTGCAGGAGAAGTTGCAAAAAATATTACAAGAGGCATGTACGAAGAAGCGAAAAGCGCTGCTTTGCGATATGAGAAAATTTTCGGGAAGGGAAATTTCTTTTTAGAGCTTCAGGACCACGGAATTCCTCAGCAGCAAAGAGTCAATCAGCAGCTTTTGCGAATGAGTCAGGAAACGGGCATTGCACTGGTTGCCACCAATGATGTGCATTACACATATGACACAGATGCGGAAGCCCATGATATTTTGCTGTGCGTACAGACCAGAAAGCTTTTAAGTGATGAAAACCGCATGCGCTATGAGGGAGGACAATATTATGTAAAATCTCCGGAGGAAATGGCAGAGCTATTTCCTTATATTCCTGAAGCGTTGGAAAATACCCAGAAAATTGCAGACCGCTGTGAGGTGGAGATTGAGTTTGGGGTGACAAAGCTGCCGAAATTTGATGTGCCTGCTCCTTATACCTCATGGGAATATTTAAACAAGCTGTGCTATGACGGCTTGAAGGAGCGATACAGCGGAGATTTGACAGAATTGGAAAAACGTCTGGAATACGAGTTGGGCGTTATTAAAACCATGGGCTATGTGGATTATTTCCTGATTGTATGGGACTTTATCCGATTTGCCAGAGACCATGACATTATGGTAGGACCGGGACGTGGTTCTGCGGCGGGAAGCCTTGTTTCCTATACGTTGGGAATTACGAAGTTGGACCCTATTAAATACAATCTTCTGTTTGAGCGTTTTCTAAATCCAGAACGTGTTTCCATGCCGGATATTGACGTGGATTTCTGCTTTGAGAGAAGGCAGGAGGTTATTGATTATGTAGTGGAAAAATACGGAAAAGACAGGGTGGTTCAGATTGTTACCTTTGGTACAATGGCAGCACGAGGTGTAATACGTGATGTGGGAAGGGTTATGGACTTGCCCTATGCGCAGTGTGATGCCATTGCCAAGATGATACCGGAGGAATTAAATATCACCATCGATAAGGCTTTAAAAATGAACCCGGAATTGAAAAATTTGTATACTACGGATGAAATGGTGAAAAAGCTTATTGATATGAGCCGCCGTCTGGAAGGCTTGCCCCGCCATACTTCCATGCACGCAGCAGGTGTGGTAATCAGTCAGAAGTCCGTAGACGAATATGTTCCCCTTGCAAGGGCTTCAGACGGTTCTATTGTTACACAGTTTACCATGACCACTTTAGAAGAACTGGGGCTTCTGAAAATGGACTTTTTGGGACTTCGTACTCTTACAGTTATTCAAAAGGCAGTGAAGCTGATTGAGAAAAACAAAGGGATTTCTCTTGACATGGACCATGTGGATTACAATGATAAAGCGGTCTACGATATGCTGGGAGCAGGTAAGACAGAGGGCGTTTTCCAGCTGGAAAGTGCAGGAATGACAAGCTTTATGAAGGAATTGAAGCCGGAGAGTTTGGAGGATGTTATTGCGGGAATATCGCTGTATCGTCCCGGCCCAATGGACTTCATTCCTCAATATATTGAAGGGAAAAATAATCCTGACAGTATTCATTTCCTTTGTCCACAGCTTGAGCCGATTTTGAGCGCAACTTACGGCTGTATTGTGTATCAGGAGCAGGTTATGCAGATTGTGCGCTCTCTGGGCGGATATACTTTGGGACGAAGCGATTTGGTGCGCCGTGCCATGAGTAAGAAAAAGGCTGCGGTAATGGAGAAGGAGCGTCAAAATTTCGTTTACGGAAATGAAGAAGAAGGCGTTCCCGGCTGTGTGAACAGAGGGATTTCCGAGGAGATTGCAAATAAAATCTATGAGCAGATGATGGATTTTGCAAAGTATGCCTTTAATAAATCACATGCGGCAGCTTATGCAGTGGTGGCATATCAAACCGCATATTTGAAGTGCCATTTCCCTGTAGAATTTATGGCTGCTTTGATGACGTCTGTCATTGATAATCCACCAAAGGTTGCCGATTATATTTTATCCTGTCGCAGAATGGGAATTGCTATTCTGCCTCCCGATATTAACAAGGGAGACAGTACCTTTTCCGTAGATGGAGGGGGAATACGATATGGATTATCAGCGATTAAAAGCATTGGAAAGCCGGTGATTGAATCCATCGTGGCGGAGAGAAATCAGAGAGGAGATTTTACAAGCCTTCGAGATTTCATTGAGAGAATGACGGGAAAGGATGTCAACAAAAAGGCGATTGAAAACTTTATTAAGGCAGGAGCTTTTGACGAACTACCCGGAAACCGCCGTCAGAAAATGATGGTATACGCTCAGATTTTAGACGCCATCGTGCAGGAAAAGAAGAATATGATGGCAGGGCAAATGAGTTTATTTGATTTTGTGTCAGAGGAAGAAAAAACGGCCTATGAAATTCATATGCCGGATGTGGAGGAATATCCGAAAGAGGCAAAGCTTGCCTTTGAAAAGGAAGTGCTGGGAATTTATATCAGCGGTCATCCATTGGAAGAATATGAGACCTGCTGGAGGAAAAATATATCAGCGGTCACCACGGATTTTATGCCTGATGAGGAAAGCGGACAGCCGAAGGTGCGTGATGGGCAGCAGGTAATTGTAGGCGGTATGATTACGGAAAAGACCATTAAGTATACGAAGACTAATAAAGTAATGGCATTTCTTACCTTGGAGGATTTGCTGGGGACTGTGGAGATTGTGGTTTTCCCTCGTGATTATGAAAAGAATGTAAGACTTATGGAAATTGATGAAAAGGTGTTTATCAAAGGTCGCGTTTCCGTGGAAGAGGAAAGAGCAAGTAAGGTAATCTGTGAAAGTATGTATTCTTTTGAGGATGCGCCAAGAGAGCTGTGGCTGCAGTTTGAGACAAAGGAAAGTTTTCTTTCCTGCGAGAGGGAACTGTACGAGGATTTAAAAGAAGCAGACGGAAAAGACAGTGTGGTGATTTACATCAAGTCGCCAAAAGCCATAAAAAGGCTGGGGGCATCCAAAAGTATTCGTATCAGTCAGGATTTATTGGCAAGGCTGTACGAAAAGTACGGAAAAGATAATGTAAAAGTTGTCGAAAAGAGTATTGAAAAACAGTAGAAAATAGATTAGAATAAAAAACGACTGAATGTACAAAATAAGAAACAAGAGTCTGCCAACAGTATGGAGGAAGAAAATGACTACAAATAAAGAAATTAAAACAATTGGTGTATTAACAAGCGGTGGAGATGCGCCGGGAATGAATGCTGCAATTCGTGCAGTAGTCAGAAGAGGATTAAGCCGTGGTATTAATATGAAGGGAATTTTAAAAGGTTACAGCGGTCTGATGAATGAAGAAATCATTGACATGACTGCCGTAGACGTTTCAGATACAATTCAAAAAGGTGGTACAATCCTGTATACTGCCCGTTGTACAGAAATGCGTACACCGGAAGGACAGAAGAGAGCTGCCGAGGTATGTAAAAAACACGGCATTGACGGTCTGGTAGTTATCGGTGGTGACGGTTCTTTTGCCGGTGCACAGAAGCTGGCTAATCTGGGAATTAACGCAGTAGGCGTTCCGGGAACAATTGACCTTGATATCGCTTGTACAGAGTATACAATCGGTTTTGATACAGCGGTAAATACAGCTATGGAAGCCATTGATAAGGTACGTGATACTTCTACTTCTCATGAACGTGTAAGTATTATTGAGGTAATGGGAAGAAATGCAGGATATCTTGCTTTATGGTGCGGTATTGCCAATGGTGCAGAGGATATTTTGCTTCCTGAAAAATACGATTTTGATGAACAGAAAATTATCAACAACATCATCGACAACCGTAAAAAAGGTAAAAAACATCATATTATCATTAATGCAGAAGGTATCGGACATTCCGAAGCTATGGCAAAACGTATCGAGGCTGCAACAGGAATTGAAACAAGAGCGACTATCTTAGGTCACATGCAGCGTGGCGGTACACCGACATGTAAGGATAGAGTATATGCTTCCATTATGGGTGCAAAAGCAGTAGACATTCTTCTGGAAGGTAAATCTAAGAGAGTTATCTGTTACAGAGACGGTGAGTACATTGATATGGATATCAATGAAGCTCTGGCAATGAAGAAAGGTATCTCCGAATACCAGTACGAGGTAAGCTATTCCCTGTCTCATAATTACAGCAAGAATAACGAGTAAGAAAATGATTACAAGTGCGTCAAATGTACAGATAAAGAAAGTACAGCAGATATTGAAGAAAGCAAAGGTACGCAGGGAAGAACAGGTTTTTGCGGTTGAGGGAATTAAGATGTTCAGTGAAGTACCAAAATCCCGTCTGCAAAAGGTGTATTTATCCCAGTCTTTTGCCCGGAAGGAGGAATGTGAAAAAATCCTTCTGGAGAAAGGCATTAGTATAGAAGAAACAGAATATGTGGAGCTTGTGGACGATAAGATTTTTAAAAATTTATCCGATACCGTAACACCTCAGGGAGTGCTTTGTCTGGTGAAAATGGAGAATTATACTCTTTCTGAAATTTTAAGCGGAGAAGAAAATCCCCTGCTGATGATTTTAGAAGATTTACAGGACCCGGGAAATCTGGGGACAATTTTACGAACCGGAGAAGGGGCAGGAGTGACAGGCGTAATTATGAGCAGAACCTCCGTAGATGTGTTTAATCCGAAGGTTATCCGTTCCACTATGGGCTCTGTTTACAGGATGCCGATTATTTATGTAAATTCCATTGAGGAGGAAGTGCTTCCTCTTTTAAAAGAAAAGGGAATTACGACTTATGCTGCTCATTTAAAAGGAAGAAATGATTACGATGAGGAGTGTTATACGAAAGGCACAGCATTTCTTATTGGAAATGAAGGAAACGGTCTTACCGAGCAGCTCACAGAGAGCGCAGATACCCTGATTAAAATTCCAATGCAGGGAAAAGTGGAGTCCTTAAATGCTGCTATGGCATCGGGAATTTTGATGTACGAGGCATACAGGCAGCGCCGTAAAAATTGAATATAAAATTTGAAAAGTGGTGAATATTCTATATATTTGCCACTTTTTTCTATTTTTCTCTCCGAAATACTGTAAAATGTTACAAAAAATACCCGGTTGACAAAGAAACGTAACCTTGTTAGAATAAGTTTGTAACAAAGCTTAATAAATCTGTAACAAATGTTAAAAAAAGAAACAGACTTATCAGGAGGTTATTTTAATGAGAAGAAAATTCATGAAACTTTTAACTTGTGTGGGAACTGTTGGTGCCATGACTGTTGCAATGGCAGTACCGGCATTGGCAGATACAACAGATAAAGCAACTTTTGACTGGTCAGATAAGGCAGCAGCGAATGTGACTACATACGCAAACATTCGTAAGGGCTCTGACATCAGCACAGAGAGAGTCGGAAAGCTTCCGGCAGGAGCTGTGGTGACTGTGGTAGGTGAAGAAAACGGATGGGTTCAGGTTTCTTCCGGTGAGATTGAAGGATATATCAGAGAGGACTTGTTAGTATCCGGAGAGGAAGCGCAGCAGTTATTTGAGTCCGTGCACGGCGATGGGGAGATTACAGGTGCACAGCCGTTAGACGCCGTAGTTGAGACGGCAGCAGTTTCAAATCAGACAACATCTGTATCTCAGGCAGATTTAGATTTGATGGCTGCAATTATTGAGTGTGAAGCAGGCGGGGAGTCTTATGAAGGAAAAGTTGGTGTAGGAGCGGTAATTATGAACCGTATCCGCAGCAGCAAATTCCCAAATACATTATCTGAAGTTATTTACCAGAAAGGTCAGTTTACACCGGCTGCGTCAGGTAAGCTTGCATCTGTATTAAGCAGAGGTGCAAGTCAGGCATGTTATGATGCTGCAAGAGATGTGTTTGCAGGAGCAAATACTATTGGAGACCGTTTATTCTTCCATGCAGGAGGCGGCAGAGGTCTGACTATCGGTAATCAGACATTTTATTAAAAGAGAAGATTGACTATATTTTTGAAAACTCCGAAAGCAGCGAGAAGTTGTTTTTGGAGTTTTTCTTTATGAGATAAATGCGACTAAGTGATTTTAATAAAAAACAAAAGAAATACAAGAAAAAAGCGTTGATATTTTCAGAAAACTAGAATATAATAAGAGGACAAATCAGTAGAAACTTTACTGATGCAGAGAATTTATAGTAAAGAAGGTGGGGTTATGGACGCAGGAACAATATCCATTATCTGGCTTGTAGTTTTGGCAATTCTTCTTGTCATTGAATTTTTGACGCTGGGACTTACAACTGTCTGGTTTGCAGGTGGGGCATTAGTTGCCTTTTTGGTTTCTCTGGCAGGAGGTCCGCTGTGGCTGCAACTGCTGTTGTTTATAGCGGTTTCTGTTGTACTTCTCTTATTTACCAGACCTCTGGCGGTGAAATACCTGAATAAGGACGTGCAGAAAACCAATGTAGACAGTATTCCGGGACAAAAAGGAATTGTAACAGCTACCATTGACAATTTGAAAGCAGAAGGTCAGGTTACCATTCAGGGAATGGAATGGACTGCAAGAGCGAAAAACGGCAATACGATTGAAAAAGGAAAAGTTGTAAGGGTTACAGCAGTAGAAGGTGTAAAGCTGATTGTAGAGGAGGACATGTAATATGATGTGGTTAGTTATTATTCTGTTCGTAATTATTTTAATTATTGCGGCATCCTGTGTAAAGATTGTACCTCAGTCACAGGCATATATTTTGGAACGTCTTGGGGTATATAAGGCAACATGGGGAAGCGGTGTTCATTTTAAAGTGCCGTTTATTGAAAGAGTTGCAAAGCGTGTAAATTTAAAAGAACAGGTTGTAGATTTTGCTCCGCAGCCGGTTATTACAAAAGACAATGTTACCATGCGGATTGATACGGTTGTATTCTTCCAGATTACAGACCCAAGATTATTTACTTACGGCATTGACAATCCGATTATGGCGATTGAAAATCTGACGGCCACCACACTTCGTAATATTATCGGTGATATGGAACTGGATGCTACACTGACTTCCAGAGAGATTATCAATACAAAAATGAGAGCGTCTCTTGATGATGCTACTGATCCGTGGGGTATTAAGGTAACCCGTGTAGAATTGAAAAATATCATTCCTCCGGCAGCTATTCAGGAAGCTATGGAGAAACAGATGAAGGCAGAACGTGAACGCCGTGAAGCAATTCTGAAAGCAGAAGGTGAGAAGAAATCTACAATTCTTGTGGCAGAAGGTAAAAAAGAGTCTGCGATTTTAGATGCAGAGGCTGAAAAGCAGGCAGCAATTTTGAGAGCGGAAGCTGAGAAGGAAAAGATGATTAAAGAGGCAGAAGGTCAGGCAGAAGCTATTTTGAAGGTGCAGCAGGCAAAGGCAGACGGTATCCGCTTTATTAAAGATGCCGGTGCAGACCAGAGTGTTCTTACATTAAAGAGTCTGGAGGCATTTGCACAGGCAGCAGACGGAAAAGCTACCAAGATTATCATTCCGTCAGAAATTCAGGGAATTGCAGGTCTTGCATCTTCCTTAGTAGAAATTGCTACAAATAAAAAAGAAAATTAAGTAAAAAAGGGGGCTGCTTGCGAAGGCAAGGCTCCCTTTCTAAATAGGAATGAGAGGTGGAGCATGAAACCGGTACTTGATACTGAAAAGGAGTATGGACTGGTACTTGAGGGAGGCGGCGCAAAAGGCGCATATCAGATAGGCGCATGGAAAGCATTAAAAGAGGCAGGTATTCGTATAAAAGGAATTGCGGGAACCAGCGTAGGGGCATTAAACGGAGCTTTAATCTGTATGGGAGATTTGGAAAAGGCAGAAAGCCTGTGGGAGAATATTTCTTATTCCCAGATTATGTCGGTAGATGATAAAGTCATGGAAGACATTTTTAAACAGAAGAAAATCAGCCGTGATGCTTTGAAGGATATGATGGACTATATTTCTGCCGGCGGCGTGGACATTACTCCCCTAAAAGAGCTGATTGCAGAATGTGTGGATGAAGAAAAAATTCAAAATTCTCCTATGGATTTGTATATTCACACCTTCAGCATAGATGAAATGCGAGACTTAAATGTAGATTTAAAGGGAATTGAACCGGAGCTTATTAAGGATTTTTTACTGGCAAGCTCTTATATTTTTCCTATTTTTAAGAGTGAGAAGCTCCACGGAAAGACCTATATTGACGGTGGGGCTATTAACAATGTTCCCATAGATACTTTGATTGAGAAGGAGTATAAGGATATTCTTGTGGTACGGATTTTTGGCATTGGGAGAGAAAAAAAGGTCAAAATTCCGGAAGATACTACGATTTACACCATTGCTCCTACGGTAAGCTTGGGAAGTATTTTGGATTTTAACCCTAAAAGAAGCAAAATACATCTAAAACGTGGGTATTTTGATACCATGCGTGTGATTTACGGACTTGCGGGGAAAATATATTATATTGATGAACAGGAAAAAGAATGTTATTATTTAAGGCAGTTGACAGAATTAAGTCAGGATATTTATGTATATTTGGCAGATGTATATAAATTGGAGGTGCAGGAAAGCAGAGCAGTTCGAAATCTTACAGAAATTATTTTGCCGGTAATCGCAGAGGAGATGAAGCTTTCTAAAGAATGGAGTTACAGAGAATTGTATCTTTCTATCTTAGAAGCAACGGCAAAGATATGCAGAATTCAAAAGTATAAAATTTATACTTTGCAGGAGCTGCAGGACAGGGTAAGAGAAAAGTTGCCGTCTCTTGAGGGCGAAGAGTTACCGGCTTTTGTGCAGATTATTTCAAAAGAAAAACTTTTATAGAAGCGGAGGATTACTGTAATGGATTTAAAAGGGCGTCATTTTTTAACATTGAAGGATTTTACCAAGGAAGAAATCGAGTATCTTGTTGACTTATCTGCGGAATTAAAAAGAAAGAAAAAACAGGGAATTCCCGTGGATACATTAAAAGGAAAAAATGTTGCGCTGATTTTTGAAAAAACGAGCACCAGAACAAGAAGCTCTTTTGAGGTGGCAGCACATGATTTGGGAATGGGCAGCACATATTTAGACCCGAAAAGCTCTCAGATTGGAAAAAAGGAGAGCATTAAAGACACTGCAAGAGTTTTAGGACGTGTTTACGATGGAATTGAGTATCGTGGATTTGGACAGGAAAAAGTAGAGGAGTTGGCAAAATATGCAGGTGTTCCCGTATGGAACGGACTTACAAACGAATATCACCCTACACAGATGCTGGCAGATTTACTCACTATTCGTGAGCATTTAGGCAGAGTTGAGGGAGTGAAATTGGTTTATATGGGAGACGCCCGCTATAATATGGGAAATTCTCTGATGATTTTATGCGCAAAAATGGGAATGCACTTCGTTGCCTGTGCGCCAAAGAAGTATTTTCCAAATGATGCACTGGTAGAGGAGTGTAAAGGATTTGCAGAGAAATCAGGAGGAACCATTACTTTAACAGAAAATGTCATGGAGGGTACAAAAGGCGCAGACGTTATCTATACGGATGTATGGGTTTCCATGGGAGAGCCGGAAGAAGTATGGGAGGAGCGTATTAAAGAGCTGACACCATACAAGGTTACTATGGATGTTATGAGAAATGCGGGAGAGCAGGCAATTTTCCTTCATTGCTTACCTGCATTCCATGATTTGCAGACAGATATCGGCAGAGAAATGAATGAAAAATTTGGAATTGAAGACATGGAAGTTACCGATGAAGTTTTTGAAAGCGAGCAGTCTGTTGTATTTGATGAAGCAGAAAACAGAATGCACACCATCAAAGCAGTTATGGCGGCTACTTTAGGGGCAGAAGGCTGTTAAAATGGAGAAAATATTTTGGAAAGAAAGTGTGGACTCTACCCTGACATGGGCAAAAGAGGAAGCAAAAAAGAGTGTTGGAAAAGAGCTGGATGGAGCTTTATTTGTAGCAAATGAGCAGACGGCGGGAAAAGGAAGACTGGGGAGAGTGTGGACTTCTGTCCCCGGTGAAAATATCTATATGACACTTTTGCTGATGCAGCCTGAGGTGAGAGCAGAAAACGCCTCATCCCTAACGCTGGTAATGGGATTGTCTGTGGCAGAAGCTGTTGAAGAAATGGCAGGAATAGATGCAGGAATTAAGTGGCCAAATGATATTGTTCTTTCCAAGAAGAAAATCTGTGGTATTTTAACGGAAATGCAGATGAAAGAACAGAAGCCGGATTTTATTATGATTGGTGTAGGTATCAATGTCAATCAAAAGGAATTTCAGGAAGAGCTTAGAAATAAGGCAACTTCTGTTTTTCTGGAAACAGGAAAGGAAATGTCAAGAGAAGAGCTGGTAACGAAGGTTACAGCATGCTTTTGGAAGAATTATGAGCTGTTTTTGAAAACACAGAATTTAAAGGCATTGAAGGAAGAATATGAAAAACGGCTTTTGAATAAAAATCAGCAGGTGAGGATTTTGGAAAAAGGCACAGAAACCATTGGTACAGCAAGGGGAATTACCGATACAGGAGAGCTCCTTGTAGAGGATTTACAGGGAAAGGTGAGAAAGGTTTTTTCCGGCGAGGTTTCTGTCAGGGGATTATATAGTTATGTATAAAGGAGATAAGCATGTACAAGGATAAAGTAGTTTTGTGCGGTGCAAGTGCATACGAGCAGAAGTATTATTTTAATGATGATTTTGCATCACTTCCTCAGTCTATACAGGATGAGCTGCACATTATGTGCGTATTGTATACAGAGGAAATCGGAGGAGTCCTCACTTTGGAATTTGATGAAGACGGAAGCCTGCAGTTTCAGGTAGAGGCGCTGGAAGCAGATGCTATGTTTGATGAAATCGGCAGTGTACTGCGTATTAAAGATTTACGCCAGAAGAAAAAAGAGCTTTTAGAGTCTTTGGAATTATATTATAAAGTATTCTTTCTGGGACAAGAGGTAGAAGATGAAGCTTAAAATCGGAAATGTGACGCTGGAAAATAATTTAATATTGGCGCCTATGGCAGGGGTAACGGACCTGCCATTTCGTTTGCTTTGCAAGGAGCAGGGAGCAGGGCTTATCTGCACGGAGATGGTAAGCGCAAAAGCCATTCATTTTAAAAATAAGAATACAGAAAGTCTGATGGAGATTGATGAGAGAGAACGTCCTGTTTCTTTACAGCTTTTTGGCTCAGAGCCAGATTTAATGGCAGATATTGCGAAACAGATTGAATATAGAAATTTTGATATTTTGGATATTAATATGGGCTGTCCTGTTCCTAAAGTGGTAAATAACGGAGAAGGTTCTGCTCTTATGAAAAACCCAAAGCTGGTACATGAGATTGTCTATAAGGTATCAAGAGCAATTAAAAAACCCCTTACTGTTAAAATTCGAAAAGGTTTTACAGAAGACAGTGTCAATGCAGTAGAAATTGCAAAAATTTTAGAAGATGCAGGGGCAGCAGCTGTTGCTGTACATGGAAGAACAAGAGAGCAGTATTATTCCGGACAGGCAGATTGGGATATTATCCGACAAGTAAAGGAGGCAGTGTCCATTCCTGTTATTGGAAATGGTGATGTAACGTCTCCTGAAAAAGCAGAAAAACTGGTAAAAGAAACAGGTTGCGATGGTATTATGATTGGTCGCGCTGTACAGGGAAATCCGTGGCTGTTTTCTGAAATTTTGTATTATCAGGAAACCGGAAAGATAAAACCAAAGCCATCTATGGAGGAGATTAAGGAAATGATGCTTCGCCATGCAAGACTTCAGTTAGAGTATAAAGGAACTTATACGGGAATGAGAGAAATGCGTAAGCATGTGGCATGGTATACTTCCGGTATGCCTCATTCCGCATCTGTAAGAAGGATGGTAAATGAAGTAGAGTCTTATGAACAGTTGGAAGAGCTGGTGAATAGATTGTAAAAAAAGCATAAATATTAGATTATGAGGAGTAATAAGCTTGACATCCGCATATCTATTATTTATAATATTATGACTGTTAAGAAGTGATATTTGTATGGACGAGCCTTCTGGGTTCGTTTTCCATTATAAATATATTGAGAAAGGGTGTAGAATTAAAATGGAAGAAAAGAAAACATTACTTACGTATGCGGGACTGACAAAACTGGAAGAAGAATTACACGACTTAAAAGTAAACAAAAGAAAAGAAGTGGCAGAGAAAATCAAGGAAGCCAGAGAACAGGGCGACTTGTCTGAAAATGCAGAATACGATGCAGCAAAAGATGAGCAGAGAGATATTGAAGCCAGAATTGAAGAAATTGAAAAAATCCTGAAAAATGCAGAAGTTGTTGTAGAGGATGAAGTAGATTTAGATAAAATCAGCGTAGGCTGTAAAGTAAAAGTTTACGATGTTGAGTTTGAAGAAGAAATGGAATTTAAAATTGTAGGTTCAACAGAAGCAAACAGCTTGGAAGGTAAAATTTCCAATGAATCACCGGTTGGAAAAGCTCTTATCGGAGCAAGAAAAGGTGATACTGTTTCCGTTGAAATGCCTGCAGGTGTAATGGAATACAAAATTCTCGGTATCGAGAGAAATATTTAAAGATAAGGAGTGTGTAAAAGGTGGCAGAACAGCAGAAGAAAGCACAGGAACAGGATTTAAACCAGTTATTAAAGGTGCGTCGTGAGAAATTGACTGAGTTACAGGAAAATGGAAAAGATCCATTCCAGATTACAAAATATGATGTAACTCATCACAGCATGGAAGTGAAGGATGCTTTTGAAGAATTAGAAGGAAAGAGTGTATCTCTTGCAGGACGTATGATGTCCAAACGTGTTATGGGAAAAGCTTCTTTCTGCAGTATTCAGGACGTACAGGGTTCTATTCAGTCTTACGTTGCAAGAGATAATATTGGCGAAGACCATTATAAAGATTTTAAGAAAATGGATATCGGTGATATTGTAGGTATCAAAGGTGAAGTGTTTAAGACAAAAACAGGAGAAATTTCTATTCATGCCACAGAAGTAACACTGTTATCTAAGAGTTTAAAACCACTTCCGGAGAAGTTCCACGGTTTAACAAATACAGATTTGCGTTATCGTCAGAGATACGTGGATTTGATTATGAATGCAGATGTAAAGGATACCTTTATTAAGCGTTCTAAAATCATTGCAAGTATCCGTAATTACTTAAATGGTCAGGGATTTTTAGAAGTGGAAACACCAATGCTGGTTGCAAATGCCGGTGGTGCAGCTGCTCGTCCTTTTGAAACACATTTTAATGCTTTAGACGAAGATTTTAAACTGCGTATTTCTCTTGAACTTTATCTGAAACGTCTTATTGTAGGCGGTATGGAAAAAGTATACGAAATCGGTCGTGTATTCCGTAACGAAGGTCTTGACACAAGACACAATCCGGAATTCACATTAATGGAACTTTATCAGGCATATACAGATTATCACGGCATGATGGATTTAACAGAAAATCTGTATCGTCATGTAGCGCAGGAAGTTCTGGGAACTACAAAAATTGTATACAATGGTATTGAGATGGATTTAGGAAAACCATTCGAGCGTATTACTATGGTAGATGCAGTTAAAAAATACGCTGGTGTTGACTTTAATGAAATCCATACTTTGAAAGAAGCAAGAGAAGTTGCAAAAGAACATCATGTAGAGTATGAAGAAAGACATAAAAAAGGTGATATCCTTTCACTGTTCTTTGAAGAATTTGCAGAAGAACATTTAATTCAGCCTACATTTGTTATGGATCATCCAATTGAGATTTCTCCTCTGACTAAGAAGAAACCGGAAAATCCAGAATATACAGAACGTTTTGAGTTCTTCATGAATGGATGGGAAATGGCAAATGCTTATTCTGAGTTAAATGACCCGATTGACCAGAGAGAGCGTTTCAAAGCGCAGGAAGAACTTCTGGCACAGGGTGATGAAGAAGCAAATACAACAGATGAAGACTTTATGAATGCTTTGGAAATTGGTATGGCACCTACAGGTGGTATCGGATTTGGTATCGACAGAATGGTAATGCTGTTGACAGACAGCGCTGCAATCCGTGACGTTTTACTGTTCCCAACAATGAAGTCACAGGGCGCTGCGAAGAACGAAGCAAACAATGCAACACAGAAAGCAGCACCAGTTGCAGCGACTCCGGTTGTGGAAGAAAAAATTGATTTTTCCAATGTAAAAATCGAGCCATTGTTTGAAGAAATGGTTGATTTTGAAACATTCAGCAAATCTGATTTCAGAGCTGTGAAAGTTTTGGAATGTGAAGCAGTACCGAAATCAAAGAAACTTTTGAAATTTGTTTTAGATGACGGTACAGAGGAGAAAAGAGTAATTTTAAGCGGTATTCATGAGTATTATGAACCGGAAGAGCTGGTTGGAAAGACTTGTATCGCTATCACAAATCTGCCTCCAAGACCAATGATGGGAATTGACTCTTGTGGTATGCTGATTTCAGCGGTACACGAGGAAGACGGTCGTGAAGGATTAAATCTTCTTATGGTTGATGATAGAATTCCGGCAGGTGCGAAATTGTATTAATAAAATGTGATTAAATGGGCAGTCCCAAGGGGGATTGCCCATTTTTAGAATCAAGGAATGGAAAAGTAGACATTAGAAGTGTACCTGCTGAAAAGGGAAAAGAGATTTCAGCTAAAAGGACAGTTCATATTTACCGTCTTTTTTAATATTATAGAGCACTATTACAAGCCATTCTTTATAATGATACAGGTAATCGTTTTATGGTTAAATCATTGTTATTACAAGAAATATGTGATAAAATAAAAATAGATAATATATTATCTAAAATAGCAGAAAATCACAAAAAATAGATAATATATTATCAGAGAAAGAGGTGAAGAAATGCGACAGCTTGTATGGGAAACAGCAGAAGAACTGGATCAGAAACTTGCACGGCGAGTGCGCAACATCAGAAAAAGGCGTTCTATTTCACAGGAAAAACTGGCTTCTATGAGTGGAGTGAGTTATGGTTCGATCAAGAGATTTGAAATGACAGGAAAGATATCCTTACTCTCACTGACGAAGATTGCAATGGCTTTGGATATTGCTGGTGAGCTTAGAGATATATTCACAAATGTACCATATAAGGATATTCAGGAGGTTATTAATGAAACGAGATAATTCGTTACAAGTATATTATAATGAACGATTGGTCGGGACGCTGGCGATGACAGCCGGTCGTAAAATTGCGTTTCAGTATAGTAAAAGTTGGATTGAAAAAGGATTTTCAATCAGCCCCTTTTCTCTTCCATTAAAAGACCAGGTGTTTATTCCGACAAAAGATTATTTTCAGGGACTTTTTGGAGTATTTGCGGATAGTCTTCCGGATGGCTGGGGAAACTTGCTGCTGAACCGATTATTACGTTCGCATAAACAAAATCCAGATAATTTGACAGTATTAGATCGTTTGGCAATTGTTGGAAGGTCGGGAATGGGAGCACTTACGTATCAGCCGGCAAGAGAGTTTCCAAAACAAAGGGATAACTTAGATTTGGATGAATTGGCAGCACAGTGTCAGAAAATATTAAATACAGAATATTCGGATAATCTGGATGAACTCTATCAGTTAGGAGGTACAAGTGGCGGAGCCAGACCGAAGATTATGACATCAATAGGTGAAGAGCAATGGATTATTAAATTTCCTGCTCATGTAGATGGTGAAAATGCAGGAAAGATGGAGTATGATTATTCTTGCTGCGCAAGACAGTGTGGAATTATTATGAGTGAGACCAGATTATTTCCATCTGAAAAATGTGAAGGATATTTTGGAACGAAACGTTTTGACAGGGCAGTGGATACAAGAGGAGAAAAAAAGATTCATATGCTTACAGCTGCGGCACTTTTGGAGTTGGATTTTGAACAGCCAAGTATGGATTATCATGGCCTTATGAAGTTGACAAAAATATTGACGAATAATAATGAGATGGATTTAGAAAATATGTTTCGCCGAATGTGTTTTAATGTATTTGCGCATAACAGGGATGATCATTCGAAGAATTTTGCATTTCTTTATGATGAAGAAAATGATAGCTGGCGTTTGAGTCCTGCTTATGATCTTACTTATAGTAATACGTATTATGGGGAGCATACGACAGCAGTGGATGGAAATGGCCGCAATCCGGGAGAAAAAGAAATTCTTGCAGTAGGCATAGCAGCAGGAATGAATAAAGAAAAATGTCTGGATATCATGAAAGAGATTGAAGCGAGCGTAAAAGAGCGGTTAGGGGAATATTTGTAGAAAAGAACGGAAAGAGGAAAAGAATGAATATTGTATTGATTATTGCATGGGTGCTTGCACTTATATCTGCGCTTGCGGTTCCGCCGGATAGTGCATATTTAAGCTATATTGATTTTCATACGCTTGGGCTTTTGTTTTGCCTGATGGCAGTGATGGCAGGCGCAAATCGTCTCGGCATATTTCGGCAGGCAGCCGATAGATTACTTACAAAAGTAAAAAACAGTCACCAGTTGGAGTTGATACTTGTTTTTTTATGTTTTATATCCAGTATGCTGATTACCAATGATGTGGCGCTTATCACATTTGTGCCATTTGCAATTCAGGTATTAGAGATGTCTGACCGGAGGGAGAGCATTATTTTGGTGGTTGTGTTACAGACAATAGCAGCGAACCTTGGAAGTATGTTTACCCCAATTGGAAATCCCCAAAATCTTTATCTGTATTCTAAATCCGGAATGGAAATGGGAGAATTTCTTGCATTGATGCTTCCGTATACTGTTCTTGCGGCGGTGTTACTTTTCGTGGCCATTGTCCTTCGAAAAAAACAGCCGTTGCACACGTTACAGATTGCTTCGGAAGTATCTTTCAAGAACTATCGGAAGCAAGTGATCTATGCGGTTTTGTTTGTGCAGTGTCTGCTCTGTGTGGCACAGATATTGCCCGCATGGTTTGTCACTATTGTGACAGTTTTTGTTGTATTTTTCACAGATAGGGATACGTTAAAGGTGATTGACTATTCTTTGCTGCTTACATTTGCGGGATTTTTTATTTTTATCGGAAATATGGGACGTATTCCGGCTTTTTGTGATTTTTTAAAAGGAATCATCAGTGGAAATGAAATACTCACAGCAGTAGCTTCTTCACAGGTCATCAGCAATGTTCCGGCTGCGCTGTTATTGTCCGGATTTACACAGAAATGGGAAGCTTTGATTGTCGGAACAAATATCGGAGGGCTTGGAACATTGATTGCATCAATGGCGAGTTTGATTTCTTACCGGCTTATTGTAGCCTCTGGACCTAGTCGAAAAGGAAAGTATATTTTGTACTTTACAATTGCAAATATTTTATTTTTGATGGTGTTTATTCTGGCTGCATTTATGTTTTTATGATAATGGCACAGAAATATGGAAAAAAGATAATTACCTCTTATAACGGGAAGGAGGAACGATAAAATGAATGAACAAAATATCATCCGTGAACGTCTGACATTTACAGGAAGGGTACAGGGAGTTGGCTTTCGCTATCGGGCAAAGTATGCAGCAGACAGTTCGGGAGTGACCGGATGGGTAACAAATGAGTGGGATGGCAGTGTTGTGATGGAAGCACAGGGGACAGCAGAGCAGATTAACAGGGTTCTGAAGATGATTAATCAGAGTCCGTATATTCAGATTTCATGGATAGATAGAAAACCACTTCCTAAGGAGCAGCATGAAAAAGGCTTTCATGTAAGATAGGATTTTTTGATGCCAAAAGGATGCCGTTATGATATATAATAGCCGCAGGATATAGACAGGGGGAAAGCTATGGTAAATATTTTAATTGTTGAGGATGAAAAGCCCATTTCTGATTTGATAAAACTGTCGTTGAAAGGAGCGGGATATTTTTGTTCTTGTGTGTATGATGGTGAGACTGCGGCTGATATGATAGAGGAAAACAGATATGATTTAATTCTTCTGGATATTATGATCCCATATATTGACGGATTTGAATTGCTGGAATATATAAAACCCTTTGATATCCCGGTTATTTTTATCACGGCAATGAATTCGATTGATGATAGAGTAAAAGGTTTAAAAATGGGTGCAGAGGATTATATCGTAAAACCATTTGAGGTTGTAGAACTTTTGGCAAGGGTTGAGGTGGTACTCAGAAGATTTCATAAGACTTCGGATATTATCCAAATTAATGATAAGCTGACAATTAATTTGAAACAGCATGTGGTTCGATATGATGAACAGGAAGTAGCGCTGACACCAAAGGAATATGATTTGCTTGTGCTTTTTGCACAGAATCCAAACGTGGCATTATATAGAGAAACTATATATGAGCGGGTATGGGGAGGAAACCTGGAATATACCAGTAAGACAGTGGACTTGCATGTACAGAGACTTCGAAGAAAAGCTCATCTGGAAGACATGATAAAAGCAGTTAATAAAGTAGGATATCGATTGGAGATGAGGGCATGAAGTTTCGATATAAAGTGACTTTGTGTATGATTTCCATGATTGCGTTTATTTTTGGAATTGGTGGTACATTTCTTTTATACAGTTCCTTTCAAAGCTCTATAAATCGTGAAAAGATATCTGCAATAAAATCATTTGACATGGTTATTCATACATTTTCTCTGCTTAGTCAGGAAACTACTTGGACGACAGCAAGTGAGATTTCTAAGGATTTTGGGAAGATTGTGGAACAAAATGATTTGTTTGTTGCTATAAGTCTGCATAAAGACAAAGAACTTATATATAAAAGTAGTGATTTTGTGAATGATATGGAAGAAATGTGTGATAAAGCAGATTACAGAAATGTAGCATATAAGATTATCCGTAGTGAAAATCAGTACTATATTCAGCTTTGTTCAGTGATTAAAGTGGAAAATGCAGACTTATATATAGATGCTTTATATGACATCACAAAAGTATACGAGCAAAGAGAGGAATTGCAGAAACTTTATATAGCGGTTTTTCTTTTTGTAGTGACCTGCAGCGCAGTTTTCTCTTATATTTTATCATATTTTTTAACAAAACCCATAAGCAGGCTGAAGAAAATCGTTTCCAGTATTACACAAGGGAACTATGATTTGAGAAGTGATATTCATACAAACGATGAGATAGAAGAACTTTCAGTAGAATTTGACCGTATGACAGATACGCTTGTTGACAAAATGGAGGAATTAAATGCGGCGGTGGACAGACAGAATCAGTTTATTGCAAATTTTACACATGAACTGAAAACGCCAATGACATCTATGATTGGATATGCAGATTTGTTGAGACGTCAGAATTTAAGTCAGGAGGAGCAGACAGACGCTGCAAACTATATATATTCTGAAAGTAAACGATTGGAGAGGCTGTCTATAAAGCTTCTTGAACTCATTGCCGCAGGTAATAAAGAGCAGGAGCTGACAATTCAAAACCCGGCATATTTGATAGAAAATGTGGTGAAGCATTATGTACCATATTTTCAAGAAAATGGGATAGAGATAGAGAAAAAATGTGAGGCTGGTAATTGTATGCTGGAACCGGATCTTTTTGTCTCTCTGGTTGTAAATCTCTTAGAAAATGCCAGACGTGCTATGGAAAATGGTGGTGTTATCAAAATAGTACTTTCCATGAAAAAAGATGGTTGCGATTTGCTCATTCAGGACACCGGATGTGGTATTCCAAAAGATAAACTGGTGCATATAACAGAAGCCTTTTATCGTATAGATAAAGCCAGAAGCCGTAGCTTTGGAGGTGCCGGACTGGGGCTGTCACTTTGTGATCGGATAGCAAAAATTCATAACGGAAGTCTTTCAATAGAAAGTGAAGTGGGTGTTGGAACAGTGGTGAAAGTGCAGATACGGGGAGGCAGAATATGAAAAAGTATTCATGGGTATTTGGAGTATTTATCATGATTTTATGCATTGGTTTTGGACTGTTTTTTCCTCGTATTGTCTTTTCAAATGTTTTAAATGAAAATCTGGAACAGGTGGAAAAATATAAGGTAAATCCCATAGAAATTACCCATTCCAATAGTATTATAGAGGCTATGAGAGTCGTGTATAAAAAAGACTATGAGTTTGATTATCAGGAAGAACTGGCAAATTTATCAAGAGAAGAATTAGCAGAAGTCTGTAACTCTTTCCTGCAGGGATTGCAATTAGAGGGATGGGGTTATATGCAGATAAGTATTGATAAATCAAGTATGGATGCAAAATGTAACCTGCTGGTTATAAAGGATTCCTCTACTTCCGCTGTAATATGGACGGTGAAAGCGAAATGCTTAACAGGTGATGAATTGGTGCTGTGCGTGGATGATAAGAATAAAAAGGTTGTCCAGATGAGTTACAATGTTACAGCAGATGACGGAAATTCAGCAGCTTATTGTATTGATAATAAAAATAGCGAGTATGTTAAGGCTAATTTAATTTCATATTTAGAAGAGTATTATGAATTTAGTATAGAACCGGAAGATGATAGTTATGACGTAATCAAATTAGTTGATAAAAACAAAGATGAAATTTTGATGTCTGTATATTTTTATTATAAGGGACCTGAATTATTACCATTTGAATGATGCCAAATGGATGGCAAACTGAATATATTTTGAAAACGCACCGCGCTATCCTTTAGAAAAAGGAAAGAGAGGTGCGTTTTGTGATTAAGAGGAAAATAAGACGAAGAAAGGGAATGTCACGTAAAAGAAGGATGGTAGGTGTATTGATGAGCGAAATTATGGTATGTGTGATTTGTGTCATAGTTGCAGCAGGAATTGTCAGAACAAGCGTCTCGGCAGAGGGAAAAATTTTATATAAACATAACAATTCTAAAAAAATTAATCAGAATAATGATGATTTGAAAAATGATTCATCAACAGATGCGGGCACGAAGTGGAACTTAATTTTAGTAAATAGTTCGCACAAGCTGGATCAATCTTATGCCGAAAATATATCTCTTACACAGCTTAGAAACGGGCAGAGTATTGATTCCAGATGTTATCCTGAATTGCAGCAGATGATGGATGATTGCCGTGCGCAGGGATATTCACCAATTATTTGTTCTTCCTATCGGACTCATGAAAAACAACAGGAACTTTTTAACCAGCAAATTCAGATATATATGAAAGATGGGATGGACAGACAGGAGGCAGAAGAAAAAACGGCAAAATCAGTTGCAATTCCGGGGACAAGTGAACATGAGTTAGGGCTGGCTGTAGATATAACAGATATTGCGGAACAAAAAATAGTCAGTGGAATGGAGGAACAGCCTGTACAACAATGGCTCATGAAAAATTGCTGGAAATATGGTTTTATACTGCGCTATCCTGAGGATAAGGCAGATATAACGGGAATTGTCTATGAACCATGGCACTATCGATATGTGGGCAAGGAAGCAGCAAAATATATTTACAGTAATCAGATTACACTGGAGGAATATTGCTATCACCATTGATTTTTTCTATACCGATTGGTATAATGTGAGTAAAAGTTATTCACAAGCAGGAGGAATGATTATGGCATGGTATGAAGAGGCAGTGTTTTATCATATTTATCCTATTGGCATGACAGGTGCGCCTAGAGAAAATAAGGGAGAAGAGGTAGTACACAGGTTTGAAGAACTGGACAAATGGCTTCCTCATATTGCAGATTTAGGTTGCACTGCTATTTATATAGGACCGTTGTTTGAATCCAGTACCCATGGATATGATACAAAGGATTATAAGGTTGTGGATCGTAGATTAGGAGATAATGAGGATTTCAAACGCTTTGTCAGAAAGGCTCACGAGGCAGGCATTCGGGTTGTAGTAGACGGTGTATTTAATCACACGGGAAGAGAATTTTTTGCCTTTCAGGATATACAGAAAAACAGAGAGCAGTCACCATACTGTAGTTGGTACAAGGGTGTTAATTTTGGCTGGAATAGTCCTTATAATGACGGATTTGGTTATGAGGCATGGAGAAATTGCTTTGAACTGGTGAATTTGAATTTATGGGAGCCGGCTGTGCGGGAATATCTTCTTGGAGTTATTGATTTCTGGATTGATACTTTTGATATTGACGGTATTCGTTTAGACTGTGCAGATTGCCTGGAATTTTCTTTCATGGAAGAGATGAGAAAGAGAACCCGTGAGAAAAAGGAAGATTTCTGGCTTATGGGCGAGGTCATTCATGGAGATTACAGCCGTTATATTCAGGATGGGCAAAAAATGCTTCACAGTGTTACAAATTATGAATTGCATAAGGGGCTTTATTCAGGACATAATGATCACAATTATTTTGAGATTGCGCATACAATTCGCCGAGAATTTGATGAAAACGGTGGGATTTATAAAGGTATGAAGTTATATTCCTTTGTGGACAATCACGATGTAGACAGAATTATCAGTAAAATTCAGGTAAAAGACCACATTTTTCCTATTTATACACTGCTGTTTACACTTCCCGGAATTCCTTCTATTTATTATGGCTCCGAATGGGGAATTGAAGGACGCAAGGAGGGTGGAAATGACGATCCACTGCGTCCGGCAGTAGAGATTGAAGAGGCTTTAAATAAGGAAAAAGATTCTAAGATTATGCAGCATGTGAAATGGCTGGGAAATCTGCATAAGAAATATACAGATTGTCTTGCTTATGGAAGATATCGGGAACTACTGCTGACAAACAGGCAATATGCTTTTGTCAGATTTACTCAGGAGCAGGGGCTTGTTGTGGCAGTAAATAATGATGAGCAGGAAGTGAATATAAGTATTCCGGTTCCATTTGAGAATAAGAGGTATATCAATCTGGAAACAGAAGAACAGATACCTGTGGAAGGCGGCAGGATTTGCCTTACTATGAAAGCAGCAGGAAGCACTTTTATAGAAATAAGAGAATAATAGTATGATGATAATAGGTGAAAAGGTTGAGTAAAATCAGCTTTTCACCTTTATTTTTAAGCTTGTATCCAGATTAGAAATGATATTTGATAAAAAAATTGACTTAAGGTCATATTTTTTTCTCCGAAATTATTGACATCTCAAATTCTGGTGATAAAATATACGAATTGCAGACAATATGCTTATATAAGAAGATTATAGAAAAGCGAGGGAAAAGCATGAAGAGGGCATTTGAAATTTTTAGAAGAGATGTCAATCGATTATCCCATAATATGGTAGCAATGATTGTTACCATTGGTGTATGTCTGATACCATCTCTATACGCATGGTTTAATATTGCAGCAAATTATGATCCTTATGCAAATACAGGAAACATTAAGATTGCAGTGGCAAATGCAGATAAGGGTACGGAAAATGAGTTGATAGGAGAACTAAATGTAGGGGAGGAAATTGTCCAAAATTTAAAGAAAAATGATAGTTTAGGTTGGAAATTTACAGATGAAAAGAAGGCGGTGCAGGGGGTAAAGTCGGGAAAATATTATGCGGCTATTGTGATACCTGAGGATTTTAGTTCTTCTTTTGTGAGTATTCTTTCCGGTGATATGAAGCAGCCTCAGTTTGAATATTACTTAAATGAAAAGAAAAATGCCATTGCCCCTAAGGTTACAGGTACAGGTGCGTCTACGATTCAAGAGCAGGTAAATGAAGAATTTATTGCTGCAGCGGCAGGCTCTGTTTCTAAAATTTTGGGACAGACAGCAGAGCAGATGGGTACACAGGTTGACACAGTGCAGGAAAGTCTGATTGCAAAAATGCAGACAGCAGAGGAAAATCTGGAAGAATATCAGGTGGTTTTAGAAAATTTAAATAAAACTATTGATGGAAGTGATGATTTAATAAATGGAACTCAGGAAACGCTGGATGCTCTGAAAAGTGCGGTAGCATCGGGAGCAAAATCTATGAATAATGGAACAGATATTTTAGCTTCCGTGAGAAATAGCGTAGGTGCATTAAGCGTCGGTTTATCTGATGGTCTTACGCAGGGAGCAGATGCGTTGTCCGGTATCAGCAGTGCAGTGGGAACAGACCTTGGAAAGTTGAATGAGAAAGTACAGAATGTAAATGAGAAGATTGGAAATACCATTACATCTATGCAGGATTTAATTTCAAAAAACGAGGAAATTCTGACAGTTCTTAGAGAACTTGATAATCAAGTTCCAGGAAATCCGTTGTCTGAAATCATAGAAAAGCTGGAAACAGAAAATCAGAGACATAAAGAGATATTGAAAAATCTTCAGACAGGGAACAATAGTATAGGGAATGCCGTAAATACATCTGTTCAAGGATTAAATCAGATTGCTTCGGTTATTCAGGACGGACAGAAAAATCTCCAGACTTCCAGAGCTTCTTTTGAGAAAAATGTGCTTCCTTCCTTAAATCAATCTTTAGATTCTTTTGCACAGCTTTCAGGAAAGGTTTCGGGAGTTCTTGCCGGAGTAGAGCCCTCCGCAGAACAGCTTAAAAATGTAACGGGGGATTTGAAACAGACGTTAAGTGATACAAAAACAGCCATGGAGAGTACCAAAGAGGCTCTTGATGATGTGCAGAAAAAACTGAATACTGCTATTACAGATTTGGGGGCGCTACAAAGCTCAGATATTTACCTGAGTTTAAAAGAGCTGACAAAAAAAGATACAGGAGAAGTAGCTGAATTTATGCATTCTCCGGTACAGTTGGAAACGAAGAGCTTTTATCGTGTGGAAAATTATGGTTCAGCTATGGCACCTTTTTATACAAATCTGGCAATCTGGGTAGGCGGTATTGTTTTAATCGCTATTTTTAAGATGGAAGTAGATAAAGATGAGAAGATTAAAAGCTTTACAGTAACACAAGGATATTTTGGAAGATGGATTTTATACATAACAACAGGTTTGATACAGGCGCTTATTATTTGTCTTGGAGATATCTACCTTTTGAAAATACAGTGTAAAAATCCGGCGGCCTTTATATTTGCAGGTTTATTTGCTTCTTTTGTATATGTTAATTTGATTTATGCATTGTCTATTACTTTTAAACATATTGGAAAAGCCTTGAGTGTTATTTTAGTCATTCTCCAAATTCCGGGCTCTGCGGGCACGTATCCCATTGAAATGACACCGGCATTTTTTCAGTTTGTTCATCCTCTTTTGCCATTTACATACGGGATTAATGCTATGAGAGAAGCAATTGCAGGGATTTATGGTATGCATTACTGGAAAAATATTCTTTGTCTGGCAGTGTTTTTACCGATTGCTTTGGGAATAGGTCTTCTTTTAAGACCGCATCTTTTGAACTTGAACTATTTGTTTGACCGTAAGCTGGCTGAAACAGATTTGATGATTTGTGAAGAAGAGGGGATGCAAAGAGAAAAAATCAGTTTGTCAACAGCAGTGAAAATTTTAGCCGGGCAGGATGAATTTCGTAAAACCTTAAATGATAAGATTGAAAAATTTCAGTCTGGTTATCGTAAGAAGATACGCGTAGGATTTCTTGCAATTGTTGTCATTCCTATTATTTTTCTCATACTTATGTTTAGTATTGATTCTAAAATGGTATTTTTGGTATTGTGGATTGCCTCAATTATACTAATCGCCTTATATTTGATTGTTGTGGAATACATCCATGAAAGCTTAAAAAGAAAGAAACGTTTAAGTGAGATGTCGGATGAGGTGCTTTTGAAAGAAGTAAAAGAAAATACCCAGAGAGGAGAAGGGGAACAATGAGAAATATATGGAAAATCTTCATAGGAGACCTGAAGAAAATCAAAAAAAATGCCATTGCATGGATTGTTATTCTGGGACTTAGCGTTGTTCCATCTCTTTATGCGTGGTTTAATATTGCTGCCAGTTGGGACCCTTACAGTAATACAGGAAGTCTGAAGGTGGCAGTTGCCAACGTAGATGCAGGATATGAGGGTGAATTGCTTCCGATTAGTATCAATCTGGGTGAGCAGGTAGTTTCAGGACTTCGTGAGAATAATCAGCTGGATTGGGTATTTACAGATTCTCAAAAAGCAGTGGAAGGTGTAAAATCCGGAAAATATTATGCAGCCATTGTGATACCGGAGACTTTCAGTAATGATATGATGAGTCTTTTTTCTGATGATGTAGAACATTCTGATATTTTATATTACTTAAATGAAAAGGAAAATGCTATTGCTCCGAAAGTAACAGATAAAGGTGCAGGAGCTGTACGAAAGCAGATTGCAGAATTATTTACAAAAACAATTTCTCAGGTGGGATTACAGCTCATGGATAGCCTTTCTTCTATGATGAGTAAGGAAGATTCTCAGGAAATGATTGGAAGAGTACATGAAAATATTACAGAGATTGCAGATAGTCTTTTAGCTGCGTCAGGTACTATAAAGGCTTTTTCTAATATGACAGACTCTATGGGAAATACACTGGAATCCACATCTTCTTTTTTAAAACAGACAGGAAGTAATGCAGATACCAATTTATCGCTTCTTACAGATACAGGAAAAAGCGTTAAGAGCTTAAAAGATGCTTTATCAGGTACTACGGACAGTGTGAATGATGTGTTGGCGGCAGGCAGTGATGTTTATCAAGCAGTGTCGGAACAGGTGGATGAGACATTTTCATCTTTGTCACAGGATGCTGCAGCAGCGGGACAGAGTTTAAACGGGCTGGCAGGGCAGATACAGACAATTATTGACCGATATGCTGCTTTTCGTGACAGCCTGCAAGGCATCAGCGACTCCCTGCCGGAAGTCTTTCCGCATATAAAGGAACAGCTTGGCACAGTTATTGGAAAATTAAACGCTTCTATTGCACAGCAGGAAGCTGTGAGAGATAAATTGAATGAGGCAGCGGATAAAATTTCTCAGTCTGTTTCAGATGCAGGTAATTATCAGAGCGAATTAAAAGAGCTTGCAAAGCAAAGTGCACAGCAAATTCAGAATGTGCAGACAGATTATGAGAAGAACGTAAAGGGGAATTTAGACCAGCTGTTTCAGACACTCAGTAACACCAATAAAGATGTGTCTTTGATTTTATCAAAATTAGATGAGGGAGCACAGGGGATTGAAGATTTGTCAGGCTCCGCAGCTTCTGATTTGGGAAAATTAAAAACAGCTTTGGATACTTCGGCTTCTTTGCTGGATGAAGCTTCTGGTAGAATGAATGATGTTTTACAGAAACTTTCAGAAGCGGCAGAGAACGGAAATCTGGAAATATTAAAGGATGTTCTGAGAAATGGCCCTGATACAGTGAGTTCTTTTCTTGCTTCACCAGTGAAAATGGAAACAAAAAGTATATATCCGGTAGAGAATTACGGTTCGGCTATGGCGCCGTTTTATTCTACCTTGTCTATTTGGGTTGGTGGTATCGTATTAGTTGCTATGATGAAAGTAACTCTGTCAGAGGAGAGAAAGAAAAAACTTCATCATGTAAAAAATTATCAGATTTACTTTGGCAGATATTTGCTGTTTTTTATTATGGGGCTCATTCAAAGCGGTTTAATCTGTCTGGGAGATTTATTCTTTCTGGGTATTCAATGTGAGCATCCGTTTTTATTTGTATTGTCAGGCTGGCTTACCAGTATCGTGTATGTAAATATTATTTATACCCTGACAGTTTCTTTCGGCGATGTGGGAAAAGCAATCTGTGTTATTTTACTGGTTATTCAGGTGGCAGGTTCCGGCGGAACTTTCCCAATAGAAATGGCGCCGGCATTCTTCCGAAAAGTATATGAGTTCCTGCCCTTTACCCATAGTATGGGAGCAATGAGGGAGGCAATAGCCGGTTTGTACGAAAATGCTTATGTAAGAGAATTAGGAACGTTGGGACTGTTTTTGATTTTTTCTCTGTTCTTGGGATTGGTACTTCGTAAGCCTGTTATTCGGTTAAATGAAATGTTTACGGAGAAATTGGAAGAAACAAAATTGATGTAAAATCAAGGGATAATTCCGAAAGAAAATGTAGAAAAAGGTTTCGCTATAAGCGGGACCTTTTATTTCATAGGAAATTGTGTTCTGTGAAATAGAAATGCTCCGCAAAATTTAATTTTTCTATTGACTTTTTTACCTCTTTGCATTATAGTATAGTCATAACGATTAAACGAATACTTAATCGTTAAAAAAACATTGTATTAAAAAGAGAGGTATTTTATTATGAAGAAGACTTACAATATCGAAGTAGACTGTGCAAACTGTGCAAATTTAATGGAAGATGCAACAAAGAAGACAGAGGGCGTTGCTTCCGCAACTGTAAATTTCATGACACAGAAGATGATTGTGGAATTTGAGGAAGGACAGGATCCGAAAAAGGTTATGAAAAATGTTTTAAAGGCTTGCAAAAAAGTAGAGTCAGACTGTGAAATTGAACTTTAAGAACCTGCACCCCGAATGCGAATTGCAAGAGGGGTGTAAATTTATCTTAGTAAGAAGGTGGAGGCAATTATGAATAAAAAGCAGAAGAAAATGCTAATCAGAATTATTATTGCAGCGGTTATGGTAATTGTTTTGAATTTCATACCTACAACAGGAATATTGAGATTAGCTCTTTATCTGGCGGCATATCTGATTATTGGATATGATATTTTGAAAAAAGCCGGAAAAGGTATTCTGAACAGACGTGTTTTTGATGAAAATTTCTTAATGGCAGTGGCTACTGTTGGAGCATTTGCGTTGGCAATTTATTCCAAAAGCGGAGATTATAATGAAGCCATTGCAGTTATGTTGTTTTACCAGATAGGTGAATTATTCCAGAGCTATGCAGTTGGAAAAAGTCGCAGAAATATCAGCGCATTGATGGATATTCGTCCTGACTATGCCAATGTAGAGCGAGACGGAAAGCTGGAAAAAGTAGATCCGGACGAAGTGGAAATCGATAGCATGATTGTAGTTCAGCCGGGAGAAAAAATTCCTTTAGACGGAATTGTTATGGAGGGAAGCTCTAGTCTAAATACCAGTGCTTTGACAGGTGAAAGCCTTCCTCGTGATGTAAAGCAGGGAGACGAGATTATCAGCGGATGTATCAACTTAAACGGCGTTCTGAAAATAAAGACAACAAAAGAATTTGGAGAGTCTACGGTATCAAAGATTTTGGAGCTTGTGGAAAATTCCAGTTCCAGAAAATCAAAATCCGAGAATTTTATTTCCAAATTTGCCAAAGTATATACACCGGCAGTTTGCTATGGCGCTTTAGCATTGGCAATCCTTCCGTCGTTGGTACAAGTGCTGTTCTTGGGACAGACAGCCCAGTGGGGCGTTTGGGTTTATCGTGCATTAACATTCCTTGTTATCAGTTGTCCTTGTGCTTTGGTAATTAGTATTCCGCTTAGCTTTTTTGCAGGAATTGGCGGGGCAAGTAAGGAAGGTGTCTTGATTAAAGGCTCTAACTATATGGAAACCTTGTCTCAGGCAAAATATGTGGTCTTTGACAAAACAGGTACTTTGACACAAGGTGTCTTTGAAGTCAGTGGTGTGCACCATAATGAGATGGAAAATAAGAAACTACTGGAATATGCGGCATTGGCAGAATGTGCTTCTTCTCATCCAATCAGCAAGAGCCTTCAGAGAGCTTACGGTAAAGAAATTGACAGAAGCAGAGTTTCCGATATTCAGGAAATAAGCGGTCACGGAATAATTGCAAAAGTAGACGGAAGAGAAGTTGCAGCAGGAAACAGCAAGCTGATGAAGAAATTAAATGTGAAATATCAGGATTGTCATAAGGTGGGAACGATTATCCATGTGGCAATAGACGGAAAATATGAAGGACATATTGTGATTTCTGACATTGTAAAGGAACATGCAAAAGAGGCGATTGCACGACTGAAAAAAGCGGGAGTAAAGAAGACTGTTATGCTTACCGGAGACGCACAGCCTGTGGCGGAGCAGGTTGCGCAGTCGCTGGGAATTGATGAGGTTTATGCAGAATTGCTTCCGGGAGATAAGGTAACAAAGGTAGAGGAGCTGCTGGCAGCCAAGTCTGAAAAGGAAAAACTGGCATTTGTAGGTGATGGCATTAACGATGCGCCGGTTCTTACACGGGCAGATATCGGAATTGCTATGGGAGCTATGGGCTCAGACGCAGCTATTGAGGCAGCAGATGTGGTTCTAATGGATGATGATCCTTTAAAGATTTCCAAAGCTATCAGAATTTCCGGAAAATGCCTTAGTATTGTATATCAGAACATTATTTTGGCTTTAGTGATTAAATTTGGCTGTCTGGCGCTTGGCGCTGTGGGAATTGCCAACATGTGGTTTGCTATTTTTGCAGATGTCGGCGTTATGATTATTGCTGTTTTAAATGCAATTCGTACGCTCAGAGTGCATAATTTATAAAAGTTCCTGTAAGAAACAGTTGATTTTATGCGGATAAAAACGTATACTATATGAGAAAAAGAATTTAAGGAGCTGTTATTTCATACAGCTCCAATTCTTAAAATATGAGTTAGACAAAGCTAATATGAAAGAAGGCAGAAGATGAAGTTAAGTGAGTTACAAATAGGAAGTACCGCCACCATTCTTTCAGTGGGGGGAAGCGGTGCTTTGCGTCAGCATTTTCTGGATATGGGTTTAATACAGGGAACAGAGGTAACCGTAGTGAAATATGCGCCTATGGGAGATCCTATTGAACTGCGTATCCATGGATATGAATTGACTATCCGTTTAGAAGATGCAAAAAATATTGAAATCAGTAAAGAACATAAACCAAAAGACAGAGAAAAGAAAAAAAGCAGGCAGGAAAAGCTTCATCCCGGATATGGAGAGGGCGGAAAGTTTCATGACAGAAAGAGTGAAAATCCATTACCGGACAGTGAAACCTTAACCTTTGCTCTGGTGGGGAACCAGAACTGTGGAAAAACAACTTTATTCAATCAGCTTACAGGTTCGAAACAGCATGTGGGAAATTTCCCCGGCGTTACCGTAGACCGTAAAGACGGTGTGATTAAAGGTCACAGCAATACCTTAATTACGGATTTACCGGGAATTTATTCTATGTCACCTTACAGCAGTGAGGAAATTGTCACAAGAGAATTTGTTATCCGTGAAAGACCAAAGGGAATTATCAACATTGTAGACGCTACCAATATTGAGAGAAATATGTATCTCACCATGCAGCTTTTAGAGTTGGGATTTCCTATGGTAGTTGCTTTGAATATGATGGATGAGCTTTGGGAAAACGGAGGTTCTGTTTTAGTAAACGAGATGGAGGGAGCCCTTGGTGTTCCTGTTGTACCAATTTCAGCAGCAAAAGGCGAGGGAATTGAAGAACTTATTCAGCATGCCATTCATGTGGCGAAATATCAGGAAACACCGCTGGAAACAGACTTTTGCCGAAAAGAAGAAGGAATTCACAGAGGAATTCATGCAATCATGCACCTCATTGAAGACCATGCACAGAAGACCGGAATTCCGGTACGTTTTGCAGCCAGCAAGGTAATGGAAGGCGACAGAAAACTTTTAGAGCAGTTGGAGCTTACAGAAAATGAGCAGAATATTGTAGAGCAGATTGCCAAACAGACAGAGGAGGAGACAGGTCTTGACAGGGCAGCAGGAATTGCCCAGATGCGTTTTCAGTATATCGAAGATGTCTGTGGTGAGGCAGTGGTAAAGCCAAAGGAAAGCAAAGAGCATATTCGAAGCAGAAGTCTTGACCGTTTCCTTACGGGAAAATATACAGGAATTCCTGCGTTTATCGGAATTATGGGAATTGTATTCTGGCTTACCTTCAGCGTGATAGGAGCTTTTCTTCAGGGGCTTTTAGAGTCCGGTATTACCTATCTTACAGAGCTGGCAGATATGGCAATGCAGGAAGCCCATGTGGCGGGTGTGTTACATTCTCTTATCATTGACGGCATTTTTAACGGTGTAGGCGGTGTACTGAGTTTTCTGCCGATTATCGTAACTTTGTTTTTCTTTCTGTCCCTTTTAGAGGACAGCGGCTATATGGCTCGTGTGGCATTTATTATGGATAAGCTGCTTCGAAAGCTGGGGCTTTCCGGCAGAAGTATTGTGCCTATGCTGATTGGTTTCGGATGTACAGTTCCGGGCGTTATGGCAAGCCGTACTCTTCCTTCTGAACGAGACAGAAAGATGACAATTCTTCTTACTCCATTTATGAGCTGTACTGCAAAGCTTCCGATTTATGCATTTTTTACAGCGGCATTTTTCCCGAAACACGGAGCGCTTGTAATGATTTCTCTGTATGTTTTCGGAATTGTAATGGGAATTATCATGGCATTGATTTTTAAGAAGACGGCGTTTAAAGGGGAAGCGGTTCCTTTTGTTATGGAGCTTCCTAATTACCGTATGCCGGGGTTGAAAAATGTGGGGCATTTGTTATGGGATAAGGCAAAGGACTTCCTTCAGAGAGCTTTTACTGTTATCTTTATTGCAACCATTGTAATCTGGTTCTTACAGAACTTTGACACAAGCCTGAACATGACGACAAATTCACAGAACAGTATTCTGGCTTTAGTTGCCGGTAGGCTTGCACCTGTTTTTGTACCTGTGGGATTTGGGGATTGGAGAATTGTGACAGCCTTAATTTCCGGTTTCTTGGCAAAGGAAAGTGTGGTATCTTCTCTTACAGTATTATTTGGAAGCACCGCTGCGTTGCAGAGCAGCATAAACATACCGGGAGCAGTGGCATTATTGGTATTCTGCCTTCTTTATACCCCTTGTGTGGCGGCAATCGCCTCTGTAAAACGTGAGTTGGGTGGGAAATGGGCAACAGCTATGGTAGTTGGACAGTGCGTAATCGCATGGATTGCAGCATTTGCAGTTTACCATATTGCAATCTTACTTTAAATTTACAAAAATTAAGGAGCTGACGCTTTTATTGCATCTTTGGAATATTTATACATTTTATGCTCAGCCTGTGCTTACTTTGAGCTTGCAATCTCAAAGCGTGCTCGACAAATTCGCTAAAAGTGTATAAATATTTCGCAAGAATGCTAAAAGTGACAGCTCTTTATTTTTCAGATAGACAAGAAATGTCCATCATTTGTTCAATCATGTGATGAAGGGACTGTGCTTTTTCTGATGAACTGGCTTTATAATAAGTTTCTTTTCCTTCTCTGCGGGTTTCTACCAGTCCGCTGCTCTTTAAAAGCCGTAAGTGATGTGCCACCGCCGGACTGCTCATATCCATCAGGGCAGAGATATTGATTACGCATTCTTCGCAGTGGCATAAAATCCAAAAAATGCGAATACGTGTGGTGTCACTGAGCTGCTTGAAGATAGAAGCAACAATTTGAAATTTTTCTGTGTCAGGTATATGTTCTATTAAATGTTCCCCATATTCTCCGTGTTGATGGGGCAATGTATGTTCTTCCATAAAAGTATTTCCTCCTTTATTTCCTATAGTGTAACATAAAATGATGGAAATAAAAGAGGAAACCTTTAAAATCTCTTAAATCGTATCGATTAAATCACATCCACTGACAATTCTGCTCCAGATATTTTCACGAAGTTCTACCTTCATATCATGTGGATATTTATTTTCCACTGTCCAGTAAGACAGGCGTTCCTGCTCTAATTCTTCTAATTTATCCACTTCCTTAGAAAGGTAAGAGGCAATGCGTCTCTGGCAAGCTTTTAAACGTGCAGAAACTCCGCCCAGTTTAATATCCATAAGCTCGTAACCAAAAGGCTTTGCATCCTTCATCCATAATTCCTCGCGGAATTGGTGCATAAGTTGTAAATTCTCCAGAATATTGGGGATAACTTTTGTATTTAATTCTTCTAATGTGGACAAATCTTTTTTGTCATAAGCTTCTTTTAAATGAATTCCCAAATCAGCTTTTTCAGACAGTACAAGGGCAAAATATTTGTAGAAATTAAACAGTGTTTTATAGCAGGTATTTTCTTCTACGCATTTATCCAGCTTGTCAGCTAAATCTTTATAATAGGATTTTGTATCTACTCCTTGAATGTGGTAGTCAAACATACCCAACATAGCATCTTGATACAGCAAATATTTTGAAGGATTATCCGCGGAAATATTATTTCCGTCTCCCTGGAAAAGAGAATCAAATCTGTCTAAAAGTTCAAAATCTTCCCATTTTGCATCCACACAGTCTGTAAAGTTTTGTTTTAAAACATTTTCATCTAAATCAGAATGGAAGCAAAGTGTAGCAAATGCTACAAGTCCCGGATAAATAGCATCAATTGGGGTTTCTGCGCCATTATCCATCCAGCCGGTAGCAAATACTTCCTGTACATTTTGTGCCTGACATTCTAAAAGAGCAGGGATGGTACAGTTAATTGCTCTGCCATAGTTTGGTGCAATACCATTCCAGTTCCAGATACCGCCTGCAAAGACTGTTTTTTTGGCAATTTCATGGTGAACACGAAGCATTTTACGATATACGCTTCTGTCTGTATTATAGTAATCCCAGTATACCAAAGCTAAATCATCTGCCGGTTTTGTCCAGTTTGTAGTATCAACATTTTCATCAACATTATAATACCATGTTCCGGCGTTGGAGGAAATAAACATATCACTCCACATCATAGGCTTTAAGTTTAATTCTCTGCAAATTTCCAGAACACGGTCTGTATGCTCTAAAATCAGTTCAGAGCTTTTCTTGTAGCCGTTCTGGTGCAGATAATTTCCAAGCCCCAGCATAACAGCCTCATCCATACCGATATGAATATTTTCAGAACGGAAGCAGCTTTTTACAGAGGTTAAAAGCTGTCTGATAAAATCGTAGACTTTTTCAGAACCTACCAGCAAAATATCGGCGCTGTCCTTTAAGTCCTGTCCCATAGGCCATTTCAGGGCATTTCTTAAATGAGCGAGTGTCTGGATACAGGGAACCAGCTCAACTCCGAATTGGTAAGCATAGTCGTCTAACTGGCGAAGCTCTTCCTGTGAGTAACGGCCTCTGTAAGTGCCGAAGTAAGGAAGTCCCGGAACCTCATAAGTATCCTCTGTATATAAAAGTAACTGATTAAGCCCCAGCTTTGCCATAATACGAATTAATTTTTTTACTGTATTTACAGTAGAAACGGCATTTCTGGAACAGTCCAGCATAAAACCGTTTTTTTCGAAAAAGCCTGTTTCTTCAAAGTCAAAATCCTCATCCAAGTGATGAATAAGGTAATTGAGACAGCGGAAATAATGAGCTGGTTCATGGCAGGTAATGGTGCACTGTTCTCCTTTTTTAGAAACCCTTAAAGTGTTTCCGGATGAAGTAAAAGTGACATTTACACAGAGCTGTTCTGCGTCTGCACACTGCTTGCTGTATTCATTTAAAAGTATCTGTGTGCTTTCCTCAATCAGTGCAAGCTCCAGAGAGGAAGGTGCGTTGGAATAAGAAAAAGTCATAATAATAGCTTCCTTTCATTGTTTTAATGGTCTATATGTGTTTTATAGAATTTTTTCTGGTCAAAGTAATAGTAAATAACAAACAGGGCTGCTGTCAATCCCCATGAGATAGGATAACACAGCAAAATGTCAGAAATGCTTGGTATTTCCGGTATTACAAGGAAAATCCAGATAATACGAAGCAAGCATACGCCGGTACAGGTCATAAGCATGGGAACTAATACATTTCCCACTCCTCGAAGGGCGCTGGATAAAATTTCAATAAAAATAAACAGCACGTAAGAGGGCGCAATCACATGAATGATTTTCATACCGATTTTAATCACCTCCGGGTCAGTGGTAAACATTCGCAGGAGATACTCTCCCAGAGAAAGTAAAAGAATACTTACCAGCACAGAAGCAATGAAATCCATAAATAGACAGACTGCAACACTCTTTTTCATACGGTGATATTTTCCGGCACCGTAATTCTGCCCGATAAAGGTTGTAATTGCCACGCTGAAAGCACCGGAAATCATCCAGTAAATGGCATCAATCTTTCCAAAAGCAGTGTAAGCTGCCATGGTACTTGTCCCTAAATCATTAAGAGAAGTCTGAATAATCATATTGGAAACATTATACATGACAGACTGAATACCCGCAGGAAGCCCAATAGTAACAATGGACAGCAAAAGGAACTTGTGAAAATGAATTTCCTTTGGCTTCAGACGATACATATCCTTGGATTTCATCAGGGCGTAAATCACTAAAATAGCGCTGGCTGCCTGAGAAATCACCGTGGCGAGAGCAGCACCGGCAACACCCATATCAAACCCCACTACCAGAAGAATATCCAGAAAGATGTTAATAAAGCAGCATACAATCAGGAAATAAAGAGGGCGTGTAGAGTCGCCCACAGCTCTTAAAATTGCAGAACCTACGTTATAAATAAATACAAAAATAATGCCTGCAAAATAAATTCTAAGATAAGTAGAAGAACCCTGAATAACGTCTTTTGGAGTGTTCATAAGTTTTAACATAAAAGGTGTTAAAGCAATACCGGCAATGGTGATAATAACGCTTCCTACAATAGAGAGAGCGGCAGCAGTATGCAGAGTATCGTTGAGCTCTTTTTTGTTTTTTGCTCCATAATAGCGAGCTATAATAACTGTGGCACCGGAAGAAAGACCTACAAAAAATCCTACAATCAGATTAACCATTTGTCCGGTGGAGCCACCTACGGCAGCAAGCGCCTGCGTTCCTACAAAACGACCTACTACAACTGCGTCAGCAGTATTGTAGAGCTGCTGAAACAGAGTTCCCAGCATAATCGGAAAGAAGAAAAACAAGAGCTGTTTCCATATAACACCCTCTGTAATCTGGTTTACAGAATTCTTTTTAGTCTTCAATGAAAGTCCCCCCCTTTTTTATTAAATTCTATACTCAATATATATCACAGCTTTTTACAAATGTCGATAAATTTTATTATTTTTTGATGTGGAATGTGATATGATTAAAAATAAATTGGGGAACGAAAATATTTGGGAGGTATGAAGATATGGAATTAAAAATTAGAGTAGCAAATCCAGCAGGCAATGTAACAATTTTTGTAATGAGTCCGGCAAAAAGAGAAGATTATCCGGCAATTTCCAGAGAACTTTTGTGCATGGAAGAACTTCACGGAGAACAGGTGGGTTTTGTGGAGAAAATGCAGGATGGAAGTTTTCACATGCAGATGATGGGCGGTGAATTTTGTGGAAATGCAACCAGAAGCTTTGGATATTTATTAAGTATGCTTTCAGAAGAAAAGGCAGAAGATGTGTGGGTGGATGTCAGCGGTTCTAAAAAGAAACTGAAAGTAACAGTGGATATGGAAAAGGGGACTGCAAGGACAGAAATGTCTCTTCCAATGGAAATGACAGAAGTTTCCGTAAAAGAGGAAAAATATTCGATGGTTGTATTTGAGGGGATTTGTCACATTATTGTAAATAGCGCTCCAAAAGCTCAGGAGTTTGTAGATGAACTTATTGAGGAGGCAAAAAGAGTCTGCCCTTGTGATGCTTATGGTGTTATGTTTTTAGAGGAAAGTAAGATGACTCCCGTGGTATATGTGGAGAGTACCACTTCCATGGTCTGGGAGAGTAGCTGCGGAAGTGGCAGTATGGGAGCAGCTGTGTATCTTTCTAAAGATGCAGATACCGGAGAATTTGTATATGAGCTTCATCAGCCGGGAGGCATGATAGAAGCTTATGTAAAAAAAGAGAATGGCAAGGTATTTTCCTGTAAAATGGGAGGACCGGTAACAATATCAGAAGAAATGAAGGTTGACATAAAATGAAGGCAGGGAAGCTGAATGAACCTTATATAGCAATTATGAAAGATGGGAAGCTGTCTTATGGCGGTAATCAGGAATGGTGGAAGGGAAGAAGTATGTCAGGTTATGGCTGTGGTACGATTGCGGCAACGGATATTCTTTTGTATTTGGATTTACATAAAGATTACTGTAAAGGTAAGGAGTTTCAGGAAGAAGAGAAAGGAAATGGTATTTTAGATGCTGAGGTTTATGAGAAATGTGTAGAAACAATGTGTAAAAAATACTTTCCTATCATTCCAGGTCTGGGAATTCCCGGTTGGCTTTTAGGAATAGAGGTAAATCGTTATTTTATTAAAAACAGAATTCCTTTAAAGGCAGCCTTTGGGGTAAGGAGTCGAAATATACCAAACAGAATAAAAGCTATGCTGGCACACGATATACCTGTGATTTTGGCAATCGGCCCGAACTTTCCTATTCCTTTAAGGAAACATAAGCTGGCTTTTTATAATAAGACAGAAGAGGGATACGAAAAAATAGCAGAAACAGCAGCTCATTTTGTCGTGGTTACAGGATTTGAAAGTGAGTGGCTACGTATTTCTTCATGGGGAAGGGAATATTATATTAATTTTTACGAGTATCAGAACTATGTGAAAAAGCATAGCTGTTCTTTAGTGAGTAATATTTGCTATATTAAAAAGAGAAAATAAAATTAAAAGGGTAAGAGGTAAGCAGTATGAGAAACAAAGGAGCAGGCTTATTGACAGCCGCATTTCTTTTTATAAGCAGTGTTGTTGTAAGCAATACAGAAGTACAGGCAGCTCAATGGAATATAGACAGTCATGGCTGGTGGTATTGCCATACAGATGGAAGTTATACAACAAATGCATGGGAATATATCAACGGAAAGTGGTATTATTTTGACAGAAATGGCTATATGGTAACAGGTTGGCAGGAAATAGGTGGGAAGTGGTATTACCTGTACAGCGACGGATCTATGGCAAGTAATACGTGGATAGAAGGCTATTATGTAGGAGAAGACGGTAGTTGGAGAACAGCCCAGTGGATAGATACGGCTCATGGCTGGTGGTATTGTCATGCAGATGGAAGTTATACGACAAGTAACTGGGAGTCGATAAACGGATATTGGTACTATTTTGACGGGAATGGCTATATGATGACAGGCTGGCAGGAAATAGATGGATCATGGTATTACTTGTATGATGATGGAACTATGGCAAGCAATACATGGATAGGGGATTGTTATGTAGGAAAAGATGGAAGGTGGGTTTCAGACAGACACGTCCATAAGTGGAAATGGGTAGATTGGGAGAAGAGAAAGGATGGTCATGCCTGTAATGGCTGCTCTCAGGACTTATCAGACTGGGAATGGAACGATAGGTATGATTGTTGTGGTGCATTTCATACACATGTATGGATTTTGAAACCAGCATATTATATCTGTGAATCCTGTGAAATGAAAAAGCATGAACATGATTGGCGTTATGAAGAACCGGTTTATAATACGGGAACTGATGAAATTTATAGAGATGGATATTGGAAATGTTGGAGATGCGGAAATCAGAGCCGCGATGGAAAAACAATGGAGCCAGTGTCTATTAGTGACAAGGGGTTTAAGAGAGGGGCTATTGACAGATGGACTACACCTTATGATTTTCCTGCTGATGGTTTGGAAAATTGGGTGTTGGTTGATGCGAGCTGGGAAAAGCCAGAGAATTCGCCTCCGTTACAGCGTATAGATATGAAAGGAGATAGATCTCTTTCTCCAGGAGATACAGGAAAATATGAGCTTATTTTTACACCAGCATCAGCTGCTGAAAGTGTTACATGGACAAGTAGTAATCCTTCTGTTTTGTCTGTTGACAATGTCGGAAATTATACTGCTCATGCTACTGGTACGGCAAAAATTACAGCAGAGAGTGTATCAGCTAGAGAAGAATTGTTTGTACGCGTCACTTCTTCCAATATTGGTTTTGTGAAAGAGGCTACTCTGCTAGTTGATGGAAAGAGTACTCCTGATGTTGAGATTACTCTTGACGGAAACGGAAAGCAATATGATGTCACCTTGCAAACTAATCCAGCTGAAGCAGTTTATGAGGTAGAGTACATGATTGAAGATGAAGTCTGTGCTCCAGATTATTCGTGGTACAAACGGAGCGTTTGGCTTAGTAAATCTTTCCTTTTAGGTACAATTAGTACTTGGAGTTGGGAGAATAGGCTGACTTTTACAAATCCAAAATCAGAGATTACGACAGGTAAACCGGGAACGGCAACTATTGTAGCAATAATAACAGATATAAATGGAAACAAAACTGAGCTTAGACAACCTGTGCGTATTAAATAGAGTATATAATATATTTTTATGAAATGTTCTTGAGAAAAACACATTTGTCCTCATAAAGGGGATTGACAAATAAAAAACCAGTGCTATAATAAAATCGTTATTTGCATATTGTGCCAATAGAAGGCTGCAGGAAAGAGGCAATATTGCCCACCGAAGGAGTAATACTCTCAGGGGCTTTGAAAAAAGCAGGACTGCATCTGGATGGCTCTCTGGAGAATCCCGAAAAGGGTGCCGAAGGTGTAAGCAGACAGTGTCTGTGAATCTCTCAGGCAAAAGGACAGTGAAGTTTTTCGTAAAGGTAGTGCCTTTAGGTGCTACGTTTATGGTTGAACGCAGTTGCGCTTGAAAAGAACTTTAACCTGTGGGATTTTCGCAATCTCACAGGTTTTTTATTATTTCAGACAACAATAGGCAAATAGAATGAAAAGAAAAGGAGACAGAGAAATGGAAATGATAGCGTCTATTGTGGAGCTGGTAAACAAATTTTTATGGGATTATGCACTTTTAATCTTACTTTTAGGTACAGGTATTTTTTATACTTTTACGCTGAAATTTATTCAGGTGCGAAAATTTGGTGTAGGAATGAAGAAGATGTTCGGGGGATTTTCTCTTCATGGAAAAAGCAGTGAAAACGGATTAAGCTCTTTTCAGGCATTGGCTACAGCTATTGCAGCTCAGGTAGGTACAGGAAATATTGCCGGTGCGGCTACAGCTATTGCAGCAGGAGGTCCAGGTGCTATTTTTTGGATGTGGGTGAGCGCATTTTTTGGAATGGCGACCATCTATGCAGAAGCAGTTATGGCACAGCACACCAGAGTAAAAGAAAATGGTGTAATTGTAGGAGGCCCTGTTTATTATATTAAATATATTTTTAAAGGGAAATTTGGTAAGTTTCTTGCAGGATTTTTCTCAGTTGCAATTATTTTGGCATTAGGATTTATGGGAAATATGGTACAGTCCAATTCTATTGGAAGTTCTTTTTATAATGCTTTTGGTGTTAAGCCATTTCATGTCGGAATTTTAGTGGCTATTGTAGCAGCGTTTATTTTTCTGGGTGGTATTAAAAGAATTGCCAGAGTTACAGAAAAAGTTGTTCCGTTAATGGCACTTATTTATATTATTGGATGCTTAGTTATTTTATTTATGAATGGCAGCAGTGTAGGGACTGCATTTCATGATATTTTTGTAGCAGCATTTGCACCGGAGGCAGTACTTGGAGGTGCTCTTGGTGTAACTGTGCAGAAAGCTATGCGTTTTGGTGTGGCAAGAGGTCTTTTTTCCAATGAAGCAGGTATGGGTTCTACACCTCATGCACATGCGACAGCAGATGTAAAACATCCTGGAGATCAGGGTATTATTGCTATGATGGGTGTATTTATTGATACTTTTGTAATTCTTACTTTAACAGCCCTTGTAATTCTTTCTACAGGAGCATTGTCAAGTGGAGAAACAGGTTCTGCTTTAGCGCAGGTTGCCTTTGATTCAGCATTTGGTTCTTTTGGTAAGATTTTTATTGCTATTTGTATGTTGTTCTTTGCATTTACTACGATTATTGGTTGGTATTATTTTGGTGAAGTAAACGTGCGTAGCCTTTTGGGTCAAAAAGCAGTTAAAATTTATGCTTTTTTGGTAGTTGTCTGTGTTTTAGTAGGTTCTACTTTAAAGGTTGATTTAGTATGGAATATGTCCGATATGTTTAACGGACTTATGGTAATTCCAAACTTGATTGCAATTTTAGCATCTGTTAAGATTGTGAAAAAACTCAGTAAAGAGCATGAGTTTATGTAAAAAAAAGAGTGTTTACAAATATTCCTGAATATGTTAGCATATTTTATATATGTAAACACAGTGACGGAGAGAGTACATATATTTTGCATTTTACAGAGAAATTCCCATAGGCTGAGAGGAATGAATGAGGGTATATGGAAAATGGCTCCTGAGAGGCGCACCGAAGCAAAATTGCCAAGGCTGCGACAGGGTCCGCCTGTTATAGCGGCAGGGTATTAAACAGATACCCGTTGAGGTTTGTACTGCGAGGTACAGATAAACAGAAGTGGTAACGTGGGTTATAGGCTCGCCTTCTTAATATAGAAGGTGAGTCTTTTTTTGTTTCATAGGAAATTACGTCCTATGAAATAAAAAACGCTCCGTGACTGTATACAAGGAGGAAAGAAAATTGGATAAGAAAAAATATTATATTACAACAGCCATTGCCTATACATCAGGCAAGCCACACATCGGAAATACTTACGAAGCAATTCTTGCAGACAGTATTGCCAGATTTAAAAGACAGCAGGGATATGACGTGTTTTTCCAGACAGGAACAGATGAACACGGTCAGAAAATCGAATTAAAGGCAGCAGAAGCCGGTGTTACCTGCAAAGAATTTGTAGATAATGTGGCAGGAGAAATTAAGAGTATTTGGGATTTAATGAATACTTCTTATGATAAATTTATCCGTACAACAGATGATTATCATGAAAAACAGGTACAGAAAATTTTCAAAAAACTGTATGATCAGGGTGATATTTACAAAGGCTATTACGAAGGTATGTATTGTACACCATGTGAGTCTTTCTTTACAGAGTCTCAGCTGGTAGATGGCAAGTGTCCGGATTGCGGACGTCCTGTAACACCTGCAAAGGAAGAAGCATATTTCTTTAGAATGAGTAAATATGCGCAGAGACTGATTGATCATATCAATACACATCCTGAGTTTATTCAGCCTGTATCAAGAAAGAATGAAATGATGAACAACTTCCTTCTTCCGGGACTTCAGGATTTATGTGTATCCAGAACTTCCTTTAAATGGGGAATTCCTGTAGACTTCGATCCAAAACACGTAGTATATGTATGGTTGGATGCTCTTACAAACTATATCACAGGTATTGGATATGATTGTGACGGAGAAAACACAGAACAGTTTAAGAAAGACTGGCCTGCAGACTTACATTTAATTGGAAAAGATATTATCCGTTTCCATACAATTTACTGGCCGATTTTCCTTATGGCTCTTGATTTGCCTTTGCCAAAACAGATTTTCGGACATCCTTGGCTTTTACAGGGTGATGGGAAAATGAGTAAATCAAAAGGAAATGTTCTTTATGCAGACCAGTTAGTAGATTTCTTTGGCGTAGACGCAGTGCGTTACTTTGTTCTTCATGAAATGCCATTTGAAAACGATGGTGTAATTACATGGGAGCTGATGGTAGAGCGTTTAAATTCCGAACTTGCAAATACTTTAGGAAATCTGGTAAACAGAACTATTTCCATGTCCAATAAATATTTTGGCGGAGAAGTGAAAAATACCAATGTATGTGAGCCTGTGGATGAAGAATTAAAGGCAGTCGTACTGGGAACAAAGGCAAAAGTAGCAGCAAAGATGGAAGAGCTTCGTGTGGCAGACGCTATTACAGAAATCTTTACTTTATTCAAACGCTGCAACAAATATATTGATGAAACAATGCCATGGGCTCTGGCAAAAGACGAGGATAAGAAAGACCGTCTTGCAACTGTTCTCTACAATCTGGTAGAGGGAATTTGTATCGGCGCTTCCTTATTAGAGTCCTTTATGCCTGAAACAACAGGAAAAATTCTGGCACAGTTAAATGCGCCAAAACGTGAATACGAAGAATTAGAAACTTTTGGCTTATATCCTTCCGGAAACAAGGTTACAGAGAAACCGGAAATTTTATTTGCACGTCTGGATGTAAAAGAAGTTCTGGAAAAAGTAGAAGCTATGAAGGAAGAAGAAAAAACAGAGGAAGCAGCAGAGGAAGAAGCTCCTGTTGTAGATATTGAAGCAAAAGAAGAAGTTACTTTTGATGATTTCATGAAAATGCAGTTCCAGGTGGGCGAAATTATTGCCTGTGAAGAAGTGAAAAAATCCAAAAAACTTCTTTGCTCTCAGGTGAAAATCGGAAGTCAGGTAAAACAGATTGTATCAGGAATTAAATCCAACTACAAACCGGAAGACATGGTTGGCAAAAAGGTTATGGTTTTAGTAAACTTAAAACCTGCCAAGTTAGCCGGTGTTGTTTCAGAGGGTATGATTTTATGTGCGGAAGGGCTTGACGGCGAATTGGCTCTTATGACTCCTGACAAGGATATGCCCGCAGGTGCAGAAATCTGTTAAAAAAGGGGTTGACAGCGTCAGGCATATCGTTTATAGTTCTCTTTAATAAAAGGGAGTAGCTGGCACCCACGGGTGTTCACGATAACGTCAATCTCGATGGAAAGATTTCCGTCCGTGTCGTGATGAAATGGCAAGACTTTTATTGCATGAAAAAGTGCAGTAGGAGTCTTGCCTTTTTCTGTTTCACAGGAAAGAAAGAGGGACTTTTACAACGCACAATAAAAATCAGGAGGAAAAAGCATGAAAGAGTATTATCAAATGTCAAGAACAGAAGCTCAAAAAGCTGTAAATGGCAGTACTCATCCTCTCAGCGAGGAACAGATTAAGAAAAATCAGGAAAAGTATGGACCAAATGCTTTAGTAGAAGAAAAGAAGAAGTCCATTCTTCAGATTTTTTTGGAACAGTATAAAGACTTTTTGGTTATTATACTGATTGTAGCGGCAATCGTATCAGGATTATTGGGAGAAACAGAAAGCGCCATTGTTATTCTGGTGGTAATTACCATGAATGCGATTTTAGGTACTGTTCAGACCATTAAGGCAGAGCAGTCACTGGACTCTTTAAAGGCTATGTCAGCTCCGGAAGCAAAGGTTTTCAGAAACGGAGATGTTATCAAAGTTCCGTCTGATCAGGTAACAGTGGGTGATATTGTTATGCTGGAAGCAGGAGATTACGTTCCGGCTGACGGACGTATTCTTGAAAACGCCAGCTTAAAGGTTGACGAAAGTGCACTTACCGGTGAAAGCCTTGGCGTAGAGAAAAAAGAAGAAAAAATTGAAGGTGAAGTTCCTTTAGGGGACAGAACCAACATGGTATATTCCGGAAGCTTTGTTTCTTACGGACGTGGTTCCTTCCTTGTAACCGGAATTGGTATGGAAACAGAAGTGGGAAAAATTGCCAAGTTATTAAAAACAACTTCTGAAAAGAAAACACCGCTTCAGATGAACTTAGATAACTTCGGTCAGAAATTATCCATTTTAATTCTTGTATTTTGTGCCATTTTATTTGGTATCAGCGTATTTCGTGGAGAAAGCATCGGAGATGCCTTCCTCTTTGCAGTTGCACTTGCGGTAGCCGCTATTCCGGAAGCGTTAAGCTCTATTGTTACCATTGTACTTTCCTTTGGTACACAGAAGATGGCGAAGGAGCACGCCATTGTAAGAAAGCTTCAGGCAGTGGAAGGTCTGGGAAGTGTTTCTATTATCTGTTCTGATAAAACAGGAACTCTGACACAGAATAAAATGACAGTAGAATATTATTATGTAGAAGGAAAAGAAATTCCGGCAGAAGCTATCGACTTAGGTGATAAGGCTCAGAAACAGCTTCTTCGTCATAGTATTTTATGTAATGACTCTACCAATAAAAACGGTGAAGAAATCGGTGACCCGACAGAAACAGCCCTTATCAATCAGGGCGATAAGCTCGGTTCTCCTGCTGAAGTAGTAAGACAGAAATATCCAAGATACAGCGAAGTTCCTTTTGACAGTGACAGAAAGATGATGTCAACCCTTCATACCTTAAAAGAAGGTTCTACTATGGTGACAAAGGGCGCTGTGGATGTTCTTTTGGGACGTGTGACACACATTCAGAAAAACGGCGAAATTGTGCCGATTACAAAAGAGGATATTCAGGAAATCGAAGCACAGAACCAGAAGTTCTCACAGGGCGGTCTTCGTGTTCTTGCTTTCGCATATAAGCGTGTGCCGGAAGGCACAACTCTTACAGTGGAAGATGAAAATGACATGACCTTCTTAGGCTTAATTGCCATGATGGACCCGCCGCGTGAGGAGTCAAAGGCTGCTGTTGAGGAGTGTATTAAAGCCGGCATTAAACCGATTATGATTACCGGTGACCATAAGGTAACTGCGGCTGCCATTGCAAAACGTATCGGTATCTTGCAGGATGAGTCAGAGGCATGTGAAGGCGCTGTTATTGAAAACATGTCTGACGAAGAATTAAGAGATTTTGTAGAAGGCATTTCCGTATATGCACGAGTTTCACCGGAGCATAAAATCAGAATTGTCAAAGCATGGCAGGATAAAGGAAATATTGTTTCCATGACTGGTGACGGTGTAAATGATGCGCCTGCTTTAAAACAGGCTGATATCGGTGTTGCTATGGGTATTACCGGAACAGAAGTATCCAAAGATGCTGCATCTATGATATTGACAGATGATAATTTTGCGACTATTGTTAAAGCAGTAGAAAATGGACGTAATGTATATCGAAACATTAAGAGTGCAATCCAGTTCCTGTTATCAGGTAACTTTGCCGGAATTTTAGCAGTATTGTATGCTTCTATTGCAGGACTTCCGGTTCCTTTTGCACCGGTTCATCTTCTGTTTATCAACTTACTTACAGACAGCTTGCCGGCCATTGCTCTTGGACTTGAGCCACACACAGAAAGTGTTATGAACGAAAAGCCAAGACCAATGAACGAATCTATTTTAACAAAAGATTTTCTTTCCAGAATTGGAATTGAAGGTCTTGTAATCGGTATTATGACAATGGTTGCCTTCTATATTGGATATCAGGAAAGCCCGCTTTTAGCTTCTACACTGGCATTCGGAACTTTATGTACTTCTCGTCTGGTACATGGATTTAACTGTAAATCTTCTGAACCGGTACTGTTTACTAAGAGATTTTTCAACAATATCTACTTAATCGGCGCTTTTGGACTGGGGCTTGCTTTGATTACAGCAGTTATGTTAATTCCTGCACTGCACAGTATTTTCCAGGTACAGACATTAAATCTGACACAGCTTCTGATTATGTTTGGCCTGTCACTGGCAAACCTTCCGATTATTCAGTTTATTAAATGGATACGTACAAAAATCGGTAAATAAAAGATTTTTGGAGGATATGTATGGATTTGAACAAGAAAAACATGAAAAATATTATGCTGCTGATTGTATTTGCTGTTTTATTCTACGTAGGAGTACAGCGGATAGAAAGTGTGGCGGCAGGATTTTCCTTTGTGGTTAGTATTGTTTTTCCGTTTTTGCTGGGAGCAGCTATGGCATTTATTTTAAATGTTCCCATGAGCTTTATGGAAAAAAGACTATTTTCGAAAACAAAGGGAAAGGCAAAAAAACTGAAACGACCAATTTGCCTTGTGCTGGCTATTTTATTTGTAGTTGCTATTTTATGGATTGTACTTTTGGTGGTTATTCCTGAGGTAGCAAGTACGGTTGCCAGTTTAAGTGTAAATATAGAGGCGGCGCTTATAAAGCTTCAAAGATGGGCGATGGACATTTTTGAAGATAACAAGCAGATTGAAGTTTGGATTGCCAGCTTGCAGTTTGATTGGGACGGAATTATTCACACCGCATTCGGATTTCTGAAAAACGGAGCCGGAAATGTTTTAAATTCCACCATGACTGTGGCAAAGACTGTTATCAATTCTGTTATGAACTTTTGTGTTGCTTTTGTGTTTGCATGCTATATCCTCCTTCAAAAAGAGAAACTTGCTGTACAAATCCGAAAGATTTTATATGCCTTTTTCTCTAAGAAGGTAGTAACAAAGGTGCTGGACATTGCATCTTTAAGCTATAAGACCTTTGCTAATTTTGTTACGGGACAGTGCTGTGAAGCCGTTATTTTAGGAACAATGTTTTTTATTTCCATGAGTATTTTAAGATTTCCCTATGCACTTTTAGTAGGCGTTTTAATTGCATTTACTGCATTAATTCCGATTTTCGGTGCTTTTATCGGATGCTTTTTAGGGACTTTCCTGATTTTAGTAGCAGACCCTATGAAGGCGATTGCCTTTGTTATTCTGTTCCTGGTATTGCAGCAGGTTGAGGGAAACTTGATTTATCCTCATGTAGTGGGAGGTTCCGTGGGACTGCCGTCTATCTGGGTTCTGGTTGCTGTTACAGTGGGCGGAAGTCTGATGGGAATTGTAGGTATGCTGGTATTTATCCCGATTTGTTCTGTGCTGTATGCGCTGTTTCGGGAAATGGTATATAAAAGATTAAAGGAGAGAGGAATTCATGATATTTGATACCCATGCACATTATGACGACAAGGCATTTGATAAAGACAGAGGACGAATGCTGGAGCATGTACATGCCAACGGAGTGAGCGAAATTATAAATGTAGGCGCTTCTTTTAAAGGAGCAGAGGACTCCGTAGAACTGGCAAAGAAATATCCTTTTGTTTATGCGGCAGTAGGTATTCATCCGGATGAGGTAGGCGAGCTGGATGAAGAAAAAATGTGCAGACTCAGACAGCTGTGTGATGAAGAAAAAACAGTTGCCGTAGGGGAAATCGGATTGGACTATTATTGGAATAAGGAAGACCATGAAACACAGAAAAAGTGGTTTGTAAGGCAGATGGATTTGGCAAAGGAAACAAAGCTGCCGATTATTGTTCACAGCCGTGATGCTGCAAAAGATACTTTAGATATTATGAAGGCAGAAAAGGCTGAGAATTTATCAGGAGTTATTCACTGCTATGCTTATTCCAAAGAACATGCACGAGAATACATGAATATGGGATATTATCTGGGGATTGGCGGTGTAGTTACTTTTCCGGATGCTAAGAGGCTAAAAGAAGTGGTAGAATACGCACCGTTAGATTATCTGCTTTTAGAGACAGATGCTCCGTATTTATCACCCGTACCACGCAGAGGAAAAAGAAACAACTCTCTTCAGCTGGGGTTTGTCATGGACGAAATTGCCAGAATAAAAGGCGTTTCCTTCAATAAGGTTGCAGAGGTAACAAGAGAAAACGCCAAAAGGTTATTTGGAATATGATATGGGGCTGTTGCATTAAGTGCATATTGGAAAAATGTATAAATATTCCAAATTGCTGTTTAATGCGACAACCTCGTTTGGAATTAGACTTGAAAAAAAGAGGAAAGTTCTTTCTTTAATAGGAGAAATTCGCTGTCTGAGGGATTGACGTAAAGTATGTAGTTGATTTTACTGTTGAGACTTTGCAGATAGTGGGTTTCTCCTTTTTTGTATCCGATGTGTGCAAGATGGTCTTTTAGACCGAATTTTTTGATGTAGTAGCATTCTTGTCGGATACGGCGACGGTATTCTTTTGATGTCTGCAGTTTTTGATTAACCACAAGTCCGGTTACTTCCTGACGATTTTTTTGTGAGCATACATGAGTTTTTTCAGGATTTAGAGAAAATCCTAAACGCATAAGAAAAGACTGCACTTTTTTCTTTACAAGTACAGGATTAAAGTCACCGGAAAAAGTCATATCGTCACAATATCGTGTGTAAGTTATTTGCTGTTTTTTGCACCAGTTTCCGATATAATTATCGAAAGGTTTTAAAATAAGATTGGAAATATAGGGGGAACTGGGCGCACCTTGAGGCAGAGCATCGTGATAGCAGCATAAGTGTGTCAGAAGTGTCCGTACAGAAGGAGGAAACAGTTCGCTTTTAAAAACTTTTTGGTAAACATCAATGTAGGTAATACTGCCAAAGAAATCATGGATATCTAATTTCAAAAGGAGTTTTTGATTTAAGTGAGGAAAAGCATTGAAAACAGTAGAACAGCCGCTTTTGTAAGCTGTTGCATAAGGAGAAACAGGAAACTGGACAAGGATGTGTTTTAAGATATTTGTCTGCACCTGTTTTAATAGGTAATCAGGTATAAGAAGTTTCCTTTTCTTTCCGTTTTTCTTAGGAATAAATACTTGAGAGTAGTGATTTTGGGCGTGATTAGATAGAGCGTAAAGAAAAGCGAGCTGGTTGTCTGAAGCAAGATTTAAACCATCTGTTAAGTGCAGAGAACGCAAAAAATCTAAAGAATCATTATGTGTATTGTATTTCCATAGGCTATTTTCCATGAAACTTCCTCTCCTTTATATAAAAGACACAGCAGACACAAAATGGTGATAAAGAAATTGGCGAAGCCGTACAAGCCGCAGGCAAAAGCACATGAAATGTGCCGATGTACGGCGTAGCCAATGCAGAGCTGGCATAAGCCATCGCTTAATTTATAACATAGAAAAGCGACTCGCTTTTCTGACATGAAGTTTTTCGTTGTCTTCGCTGTCTGCTGCGTTTAAATATACTGTATCACACTTAAAACAAAAAAGAAAATAAAAAATGAACAGTTGATTTTTTATATACCGATAAGTATAATTGAAGGTAGAAGGGCGGTGAACAGAATGGACAACAAAGAGGTGCTTTTGCAAGTAGCGCTGGATTTGTTTCACGCAAAAGGATATGATGCGGTGGGAATACAGGAAATCGTTGATAAAGCCGGAGTGACGAAGCCCACCTTGTACTATTACTTTGGAAGTAAGAAGGGACTTTTGCAGTATCTTTTAGAAAGCGGCTACAAGATTTTGCAGGAGGATATTGCAGAGGTTGTGCAGGTGAATGAGGAACTGCCGGAAATCCTATATCAGATTGCTAGAAGATTTTTTAACTTTGCATCTGCTCATGAGAAGTTTTATCTGTTTATGCTGTCACTTTTCTATTCAGGGAGAGAAAACGAAGCCTTTCAAATGGTGCTTCCCTTTATAGAAAATTATTACGGATACATTGCAGGTGTCTTTGAAAGAGATACTTCTCTAAAGGGAGATACAGCTCAGAGAAAAATGTATGCGGTGGGATTTACAGGTGTTTTAAACCATCATATTATGACTGCCAGCTACGGGATGCTGGAGAATGAAATGTTTAAAATTTCAGATGAAACGACAAGGGAAGTTGTTCGTCAGTTTCTGTATGGAATTTATTCATAAAAGGAGGAGATTTTTATGGGCGTTAATATGAAAATTACAGAGTTGGACCGATATTTGTTCGGAGAGGGGACTCATTACGAAATTTATAAGCTGTTGGGGGCACATGTGGGTGTGAACAGAAAGAAGGAAGGCGTTTTCTTTGCAGTATGGGCGCCTCATGCAAAATCAGTTTCCGTAGTGGGGAATTTCAATAACTGGGATGAAAAAGCAGACATTATGAAATGCGATAATAATATGGGGCTTTATCAGCTTTTTATTCCGAAGGTAAGAGAAGGGGATTTGTATAAATTCTGCATTACCGCCCAAAGCGGCGAGTTGTTATATAAGGCAGACCCCTATGCAAATTATTCCGAACTTCGTCCGGGAAATGCTTCAAGGGTTGTGGATTTAACCGGCTATAAATGGTCAGACAGTGTCTGGATGAAAAAACGTCAGGAATTTGATGTGGACAAGGATGCCATGTCTGTTTACGAGGTGCATCCCGGCTCATGGAAAAAACATCCGTCACAGGGAGAGGATGATCCCGGTTTTTATAATTATCGGGAGCTGGCACATGAACTGGCAAAATATGTGAAAGAAATGGGCTATACCCATGTGGAGCTTATGGGAATTGCAGAACATCCTTTTGACGGTTCATGGGGATATCAGGTAACCGGCTATTATGCACCTACTTCCCGCTATGGTACACCGGAAGATTTTCGCTACTTTGTCAATTATTTACATAAGAATAAAATCGGTGTTATTCTGGACTGGGTACCGGCACACTTTCCAAAGGATGCTCATGGGCTGGCAGACTTTGACGGCGCTCCGACTTATGAATATGCAGATCCCAGAAAGGGAGAACATCCTGATTGGGGAACAAAAGTCTTTGATTATGGTAAAAATGAAGTGAAAAACTTCCTCATAGCCAATGCGCTGTTTTGGATTGAGGAATTTCATATTGACGGTCTGCGTGTAGACGCAGTTGCATCTATGCTTTATCTGGATTACGGACGCAGAGACGGAGAATGGGTTCCGAACCAATACGGAGAAAACAAGAACTTGGAAGCCATTGAATTTTTCCGTCATTTGAATTCCGTTGTTTTAGGGAAACATAAGGGCGTTGTCATGATTGCCGAGGAGTCTACCGCATGGCCGATGGTAACAGGCAAACCGGAGGACGGCGGACTGGGATTTTCCTTGAAATGGAATATGGGATGGATGCACGACTTTTTGGAATATATGAAGCTGGACCCGTATTTCAGAAAATACAATCATCATAAAATGACATTTTCCACCTCTTATGCGTACAGCGAAAGATACGTATTGGTGCTTTCTCATGATGAGGTAGTACATCTGAAATGCTCTATGATAAACAAAATGCCGGGGCTTGGACAGGATAAATTTGAGAACTTAAAAGCCGGATATTCTTATATGATTGGACATCCGGGTAAGAAATTATTGTTTATGGGACAGGATTTTGGACAGTATCAGGAATGGAGCGAAGAACGAGAATTAGATTGGTACTTGCTGGGAGAACAAAACCATCAGCAGCTTCAGAATTATGTAAAGGAATTACTTAAAATGTATAAAAAGTACCCTGCTCTATATGCAAATGACAGCAATTATCAGGGACTGGAATGGATTAATGCTGATGATGCTAGCAGAAGTATTTACAGTTTTGTACGTTGGTCACCTACAGGCAGAAACAATTTGTTATTTGTAATTAACTATACACCGGTAGCAAGAGATGATTATAGGGTAGGTGTACCGAAGAGAAAACAGTATAAGCTGATTTTAAACAGCAAGGAACCGGAATTCGGCGGTGATGTACATAAAGAAGTGGTAGATTATAAAGCAGTGAAAAAAGAATGTGACGGAAGACCATTTTCCTTTGCATATCCATTACCGGCCTATGGAGTTGCAGTATTCAGATTTTAAACCATAAAGTTCTTTGGCAGATTTGTCCGGTGGGGTTATCTCTTAATGAGACAGCTTCACCGGATATCAATATTTTTGGCAATATTGCTAATTGCAAATGCAAAGAAATTATGATATTCTCATATTCACAAAAACAATTCTAAGAACTCTTTTTGACAGCTCTGTCAAGAATATTCCATGTGATTATTTAAAAAAATGCCTTTATGCCCCAATATTTTTTGGACTGGCCGATGCTTTATTGATAAAAGGAAGGTGATACTATGCGAAAAACAGGTGAGCTGATTGACGGCAGATATAAAATCCTGAGAAAATTAGGCGAAGGCGGCATGAGCGTTGTTTATCTGGCAGTAAATGAGAAGGTAAATAAACACTGGGCAATTAAAGAAGTAAAAAAGGAGGGCGTGGAAAATTTTGAAACCGTTCATCAGAGACTCTTAACAGAGGCAGATATATTAAAAAGGCTGCATCACCCCAATCTTCCTGATATTGTAGATATTATTGAAAACGAGGAAACCTTTCTGCTGGTAATGGACTACATAGAAGGGCGGCAGCTGGAAAGTATTGTGCAGGAATACGGACCGCAGAAAGAGGAAACCGTTGTAAATTGGGGAAAACAGCTGTGTGATGTGCTGTCTTATCTCCATTCTCAAAATCCGCCTATTATTTACCGTGATATGAAGCCTGCCAATGTGATGGTGCAAAAGGACGGAAAAGTGGTACTTATTGATTTTGGTACTGCCAGAGAATTTAAAGAAAGTCAGGCGGAGGATACCCTGTGCCTGGGAACTTGCGGTTACGCAGCGCCTGAGCAGTATAAAGGGCAGGGACAGTCCGATATTCGGACAGATATTTACTGTCTGGGCGTTACGCTTTATTATCTTCTTACAGGGCATAACCCTATTTGTAAGCCCTATGAAATCTATCCTATTCGATATTGGAATACAAATCTGTCATCCGGTCTTGAAATGATTATCTTAAAGTGTACAAGGAAAAATCCTTCCAAACGCTATCAGTCCTGTGAGGAATTACAACAGGAGCTTTCTCATTATTATAAATTGGATATAGAATATCAAAAGTCTCAAAAGATAAAAAAGCTAATGCTGTTTTGCTTTTTGGGATTAACCATTGTTTCCGGATTTTTAAGCCTTGTTTTTTATCGAGAAGAAAAGGAGCTGGTAAAAAATGCGTATGAGGATTGCCTGTATGAAGCACAGCGTCAAAGGGGAAAAGAACAGTATCAGGCGTGTTATCAGGCAGCAATTACCTTAAAGCCCAAGGACAGCAGAGCATATAAAGCGCTTTTGGAGACTTTTCTCTGGAAAGACAATGAGGAACAGGAGGAGTTACAGGGATATTCTGTATGTTTTTTTTCAGAAAAAGAGGAAAAATTTATCCGTGAAATGCTGGGAATTACCAAAGAAGGAAATAAGAGAAATGAAGAATATTTAAAATCACGTAAAAGAGAGTATGAGAGCTTTGCATACATCTTGGGACTTGCTTATTTTTACTCTTATAACGGTACGGGAAATAAGGCGGCAGCAGAGAAATGGCTGAAAATTGCAGGAGAAGGGAAACCATCCCAAGGCTTACAGGAGGCTGAAATTATAAGAGCACAAAAGCTCTGGAAAATCGCATCATACTATGACCGGCTGGGCATGTATCATCAAGGAGGAGATGTGCGTATTTCTTATAAAGATTACTGGGGGGATTTAACAGAGATTGTAAAACATGAGAAGAAAAACAGGTATAAATCAAAAGATTTGCTGTTTGCCTATAAAGAGATATTGTCGCAAATGATTACTTCTGCTTTTCAGTTTGCAAGGGCAGGAGTGACGAAAGCAGAAATGGAAAAGCAGCTTAGAGAAATAGAAGAGGGGTTAGATGCAATGAAAATAGAAAAGGGAAGCGCAAATGCGGTTTATGAGGAAGAAATGAAAAGAAATCTGTGTGAAAATTTATCCGCAGCACATCACAGTATAGAGGCTGCCTTTGAAGAGGGGAGTGGGGAAAATGAATGAGATACAAAATCAGATTTATTTTTATCAGTGTCTTAAAAATGTCTTTTTCGGGATTAGTATTTTTTGCCTTTTTGTTACATTATGGATAGCTTATGGCAGAAAAAGAAGCGAAAAATTAAAGGGAATATTGGTTATAACTGTGTTTTTGTTTGTAGGAAGCTTTGTTTTCGTGCAGAAAGCAGAAGCATCTGTTCAGGAAGAGAAAACAGTTACGTTTAAAATGAAGGAAGGAGTCTGTCTGAAATATACAAAGATATATGACCGAGATGATTTTTCGGTGTTCCAAAATCCTGAAACAGGAGATATTTTGGAAAATTTAGAGGATATAGAAATAGAAAGCGCAGAGAAATCAGAAGATGTTTTTGTAAAAAATCTGGAAGGGGTGCTGGAGGAAAAAATAAAAGATGTAACAGAGGGAAAAAAGACTTCTGTCCTTGTTACCAAGGTTGAACTGGGAGGAAAAGACGCCTCTAAATATAAAGTGGATTTAGAAAAGCAACAGGTTTGTTTAGAATGTGCGCTCACTATAAAGAAGCGTAAGATAAATTTAAGGGTAGAGCGAGGATGGCGGGAATATGGGCATTACAATGAAATAAATTTTGCATCAGATACGCCGGTACAGGAAAACACGGAGAGTTATAAAAATTCTGAAACAGAGGGATTGCTAAAGGGAGATGCTGTCGTTTATCCTACACCTGTGGAAAAGCCCATAGAAAAAGAGAAATTGCCGGATTATTCATTGGGAGAATGGAAGGAGAGAATAACCGTAAAACAGGACGGCAAGTCAGGGGAAAATTATTATTTTAATTATGATGAGGTTACTTGCGGCAGTTTACAAATAGAGCCGGAGGCAATAGAGGAACATTCGGAATATATCGAGTTTGAGACAGACAGGCAACAAGTGTATTTGGATGAGAATACCGGAAAGCTCTGGGCAGACGGGAAAATGCAGGATTTTCATGTGTTGCTGAAACAGAACAATAAGGCAAGCTTTTATACAGATGTATGCACAGAGTCAGGAGAAATTATCAGTAAGAATGGAAAGGGACTGGATTTTTCAAAGGAGGATTTCCAAGAGGGAGAGGAAAGAAAGATTTCACTTTTTCTTGTTCATCAGAAGAATAAGGTAAAGTCAAAGCCCTTTGAGATTTCGGTTTTTCTCGATACAGATGTTCCTGAGGTGACAGAAAATACGGTAAGTGACAGGATAAATGACTGCGAAGCATTGCCGGAAATCATAAGGTTTAGCAGATTTTACGGAAAAGCAGATGCAGGAAAAGAATGTTTTCATATAGAAGATAAAAATGGCTGTGGTGTGAAGAAAAGTCAGTATCATATTATGAAAAAAGAAGGGGAATTTACAGGAAAAGAGGTTAAGAAGTATCTTGATGAGGAGTTGAAAAAAGAGAAATGGGATTTGTTGCCTCAAAACGGAGAAATTCCAATTCCTGAGGAAGAAAAGAATTATCTTGTTTTTATAAGAACGGAGGACTATCTGGGGCATGAGAAAATTTATGTTTCTGACGGCATTATGACAGATTGGGAAGAACCGCAATTACAAATTGCATTTGCAGGGACACAGGAAATAGCGAAGACAGGCATTTACGGGGAAGATGTGGATTTAGAATTTGTTGTCCAAGATGAGAAAGCTGCCATAGCTCAAATTGAGATTTTGGTAAGAGGTGACGGAGAGGAGCTTGCAAGGGAAATCCTTTTTAAAGAAAGTTCTTTAGAAGAAAGAGAAAAATACAAAGAAATACTACTGCCATATACGGTAGTAGTAAAAGAAGATAGCAGTATGGAGGTTCAGGTTGTCGTTAATGTTACTGATTATGCGGGCAACAAAACAGAAAAAGAGTTAAGCTTGCAGACGGATACCATCTTGCCTGAAGTAAAAGTACAGTGTTTTAGTCAAGGGAATGCTTTTTCAGAATATTATTCTAAAAATCCGATGACTGTTCAAATTTTGTACAGGGAGCAGAATTTTTCAAAAGAAAAAGAGTATTTATGGTTTGAAACAGAGATAAACGGAGAAAAAAAGAGCTGTTCTTTGGCAGAGCTGGAAGATAAGCTTATGAAAGAGATAAAATGGATAGAAAAAGGGGAAGAGCACATACTGGAAATGACATTGAAGGAGGGGGAATATAAGATTTGTCCTTTTGTCAAAGACTTATCTCAGCGAACAACACAGGATTGCATTGTACAGGGAGAAGAAATCTCACTTTGCGTTGATACGCAATGTCCAATGCCTGTTATGGAGCTTGTCAATGGAAAGGAAGAGAAGAATTACTTTTTTCGTGAGGATATTAAGCTGCATATTCAAGGAACAGATGCGGACAGGAAATACGGAAACTCCGGTTTGCAAGAAATTTATTACATTATTTCCAAGGGAAAACAGAATGAGAAAATTTCTTTGCTTCAGAAAACAGAAGAAGGGATACAAGCCTTCTCGAAGGAAATCACTGTGCCTGTTGCAGTGTATGGGGATGGAGAGCTTGAAATACAAGCCTTTGCAGAAGACAGAGCAGGTAACATAGGAAAAAGTGAGAGGATAAAATTAAGCATAGATATAACAAATCCTAAGATTTCCGTGCAGTGGAGTGTAGGGAAAGCAAATGAAAAGAGCTATTATAATACGCAGCGTACGGCACAGATAGAGATAACAGAGGAAAATTTTGAGCCTTCTTCTGTGAAATGGGAAATGCAAGGAAAAGCGCAAGTGGGAAAGTGGAAGTCAAAGGGAAATACACATTCCTGTCAGGTTGTTTTTTCGGAAGACGGTAGTTATGGACTGCATTTTTCCTGTGAGGATAAGGCAGGAAATAAAGAAAAATATGAGGAGAAGGAGAATTTTGTTATAGATAGGACAGCTCCTGTAATTGAGGTTTTTTATGAAGACGAAAGTGCTTCTAACATCAGGTATTTTAATCATCCTCGTACAGCTGAAATTGTTATTCGTGAGCAAAATTTTGATGAAAATCAGGTTAAAATAGGTACAGAGCTTGAGAATATATCAGGAAAAAAGCCACAGATTACGCAGTTCTCTTCTCATAAAGGTGTTCATAAAGCAAAGGTTTTTTATGAAGAAAGCGGTGAATATTGTTTAAAGGTTTCTTGTGGAGATAAAGCGGGAAATCAGGCAAAGGAGTTTGAAGGAAAAGGTTTTTGTGTAGATTTAGAGCTTCCGGAAATTAAAATTTCCAATATAAAGAATAAATCAGCGAATAAGGATAAGGTGGCGCCGATGATAGAAATTCGAGATTTAAATTATCAAACAGGCGGTTTTACCATAAATATTACAGGAAGCAATGAGAAAAAATTAAAGCTGAAAAAGAGTGTAAAGAATATAAAAAGAGGACAAAAAATACAGATTGCCGATTTACCCAGAACAGAAGAAACAGATAATATTTATACACTTTCCGTAGCAGCAGTAGATAAAGCGGGAAATTGGGCAAAAAAAGAGCTCATATTTTCTGTAAATCGGTATGGCTCTGTGTATGAGGCAGATTTAGACACACGAAAATGGCTGAATGTGAAGGAAGGAAGCCATACATATTTGAGGGAAGGAAAAGAAATCGGGATTTATGAATACAATGTAGATACGATTAAAGAAAGAACGCTTACTGTAAATTGTGACGGAGAATTGAAAGACTTAAAAGAAGGACAGGATTATACAGCAAAAGTTTTAGAGCAGGAAGGAAAGTGGAAGAAAAATTATTATAAAATAAAAGCGGAAAACTTTAAAAAAGAAGGAAATTATACGGTTATTTTAAATTCCAAGGATAATGCCGACAACAGCATGAATAATATAAGTTTGAAAAGAAAGGCAGAACCATTGCCGCTTTCTTTTACTGTGGACAGAACCTCGCCAACTATTCTGGTATCAGGAGTAGAAGATAAAGGAAAATATCAGAGTGCGGTAAAGGAGCTTGTCGTTGAAGTTACAGATAATCTGGCATTAGAAGGTTTAGATATTCAAATCGGAGACAGGAAAATACACTATGGAAAAGAAGAACTAAAAGAAAAAAACGGAATTGTGAAAGAGCAGATTTCCAAAAATGGAAATTGGCAGAAAATAAAAGTATCTGCCACAGATGCGGCACAAAACATACAACAGGAGGAGCTTCGTGTGCTGGTTATCCTCACTTCTTTCCAAAAAGCAAAGCCGGAAAATAACAGAGTAAACATAATCATAGTTATTCTCTTTTTAATGGGGCTGTTCATCTGGAAAAAGAAGAGAGGATGCTTTATACTAAAGTAAAATACAGCCAGAAGGAGAGGAAAATCAATGAAGGTTTTTGATATGCACTGCGATACAATCAGCGCTATATATGAAAAGAGGAAGAGTAAGGATGCAGTAGAGCTTAGGAAGAACAATCTCCATTTAGATATCGAAAAGATGAGAAAAGGAGATTATGGACTTCAGACTTTTGCGCTTTTCGTAGACAAGGAGGCACAAAAAGACAGCTTTTGTACTGCACAGGAGATGGCAGCGCTGTTTCAGGAGGAAATTAAGAAAAACAGTCAGGATATTGCACAGGTTTTTACATATAAGGATATAGAAGAAAACGAGAAGAACGGAAAGATTTCCGCACTGTTATCTTTGGAGGAAGGAGCTATTTACCAGAGAGAACCGCAGATGCTGCGTAAATTTTATGAGCAAGGGGTGCGTATGGCAACTTTTACATGGAATTATGAAAATGATTTAGGATATCCCAATCGTTTTTATAATCCTCTGGAACAAAAAATGTGGAGTGCAGGAGAAACAGCAGGTTTAAAAGAAAAAGGACTTGAAATGTTGGAGGAAATGGAAGCGCTTGGTATTATTCCCGATGTTTCACATCTTTCAGACGGCGGCTTTTATGACGTGGCAAAATACGCAAAGCGTCCCTTCTTGGCATCTCATTCTAATGCAAGGGGAATTGCCCCTAATGCAGCTCGGAATTTAACGGATGATATGATACGGATTTTAGCTGAAAAAGGCGGTGTCATGGGATTGAATTTCTGTGTTTCTTTTGTAAGAGAGAACTGGAAGCCAAAGGAAGACGGTGCGCTTTTGTCGGAACTCATCAGACAGATAAAATATATTATTTGCGTAGGCGGAGAAGAATGTATCGGGCTTGGCAGTGATTTTGACGGGATTGAAGAAGCGCCTTCTGAGATGAAAAATGCAGCAGGTCTTCCGCTTTTGGCAGAAGCAATGGAAAGGGAAGGTATGCTATACAGTCAGGTTGAAAAAGTATTTTTTAAAAATGTAAAGAGATTTCTGAAGGAAAATCTGTAAAAAGAAGACTGTTGCTTTAAGATACAGATGGCGTGTAAGCTTAAAGCAGCAGCCACATTTTAAGAAGATTTTTATTCTTCTTCAGGGTTTGGCAAATGCACAATTTTCATTTCATGATGTACTGCAGGAAGAAAACGTTCTGTTAAGTCCTTTGTCAAAAGCTTTAAGCTGGAAGTATTGACACAGGGATGACAGCCGATAAATTCATCTTCCAGAACCTCTTCATCTACCAATAATTGTACACGGTTTTCTAAATCATTCATTAACCCCAATACACTGACAGAACCGGGAGAAATGTTCAGAAATTTTTCCATAAATTCCGGTCCTGCAAAGGATAATCTTGCAGAGCCGATTTGTTTGGAAAGGTCTTTTGTTTTAAATTTTTTGTTTCCGGGCATTAAAAGCAGGTAAAAGTCTGTTTGCTGGCGATTACATAGAAATAGATTTTTACACATAGTGACCTGCATAAGCTCATCCACCCGTTCGCAGGCTTCCATAGTAGAGGCTGCTTCGTGGTCTGCCTGTTCATAAGGGATTTTCAACTGCTCCAGCAAATTGTAAACCTTTATTTCCTTTTCTTCACGCCTGTCTAAAAGAGCAGGGTGTCCTTTCCGTAGCTGCATAATTTTTCCTTCTTTCTTAGCATTTAAAATCAAATAAATCACGAACAGGTACTTCCAATGCTTCTGCGATGTCAAAAAGACTGTCCAGAGAAATGGAAGTTTTTACCCTTGGTGCTTCAATATTACTAATATGTGTTCTGCTAAGTCCTACACTTTCTGCAAGCTGAGTTTGCGTTAATCCTTTTAATTTCCGATAATAAGATATAGTCAGTCCTAATTCACGAAATTGTCTTGTTCTTTTTTCGTCCATAAAGGCAAATCTCCTTTTTTGCTAAATATAGCATTGCCATAAATGGATAAAAACAAACCTAAAATATGCAGAAGTAAAGTGTAAAGTTGCAAATTATAGATACATATTGTAAAAAGACGTATTATAAATCATTTTTGCAGTATACAGTTAGATATTTGTCTGCAATACCACACATTTGCTCCAAGCTGAACACATGTACATGGCTTCCGGAAATCACTTCAAAACCACTTACAAAGTCTGATTTGGAAAACAGATAATACCATTCTTCCATATCCGGGAAAAGAGAAGAATGTTTTTGCAGCTTGTAAAGTGCATCAATATCGAGCCATTCATCTGTCCAGAAACAGGTTCCTAGTAAGACTTTGTTATTGTCATAAGCGGCAATAGGAATTGCTTCTGTACGTTTTTTTGTAGGATGCTGTCCCCACCATTTGCCTACATTTTTCATAGGGAAAGGAGATGTTCTCATTTCATCCGTTAAAACCAGAAATTCTCTGCATATTGTTTCAAAGGTATTTTTAGTATAGTTATCTAAGGCAGGCAAAACAAAAGTATTGAAAACGGTCTCTCCCTGTCCAAATTCAATTTCTGACTGATAAGGAAAGACATAGGTGTACCAAAAACGAAAAATACCATCCGAGATGGAATAAACCGCACGGCGGCTTGTCTGGTCTTCGGTTACCGGTACTTTTCGCTCTGCCAGATTATGGGAAGATAGAGAGAGCAGAAGACTGCTGGCAGCGCTGGGTGTAAGCCCTGTATCGTCACAAATTTCCTGCAGCTTTTTCTCCTCCTGTCCCAGGGAAAGGAGAATAGAGCGCATAACGGAAGACGCAGAGTAAAATTCTTTTGTTCTGGAAGGTACAAGGCGATAAAAACTGCCGTTTTCCTGAAAGAAAAGTCGGTAAAGATTGTCTTTTACCGATATTTCAGGGTTAAAAAAACGTAAATAAGCAGGTACACCGCCGGTAACGCTATATAATAGCATTTGTTCTTCTAAGGACATTTCAGGATAAAGCATCCGCATTTCAAAAAAGCGAAACGGTCTTAAAAGGAAAGCATGCTGTTCCTTTGTACATTCTTTTTCATAGGCAGAAGCGGGCTTGCATAACACCAGAAATAAATTTGCAGCGTTGCTTGTGCGGTTGAAAAAAGAAGTAATCAATGTGGAAATCCTTCTGTTTCCGGCAGCAAGATGTGGAAAGTCATCAAAAATGATTAACAACGGTTCTTGCTCAGCGTGTTTGGCAAGTAATTTAAGAACATCAGTCAGTTTTTTTGCCTGTTGAAAATCTTTGTGGAATTGCCGCGTGCATAATGCTTTTAGCATACGGATATTTTCTTCAAAAGATAGAGGGGCAGCTTTAAAATATAAAGTTTTTCTGCTTTTAGAAAGCTCCTGAATGAGTCTGGTTTTTCCCATACCGAAATGGGAGTATAAAGATATATGGCAGGAAGCTTCTGTATCAAATAAATGGTTGAAATTGGAAAGAATATTCCCTTTGTCTAAAAACATAATATCTCCTTGGATTTTGTAAAATAATAGTTAACTTTATTTTAGGTGGAGTTTTCAGGAAAGTCAAAGTATTTTCAAAGGTTTTTTATAGAAAGTTTAGATTTAATTCCGGATTATTTAGGGGAAAAAGAGAAAAAATATGGTATAATAAGCCTTGCAGAGCCCTGCGTGTATGCAAAGAGCTATATAAGGCGAAAAGCTCACGGAGACGGTAGTCGACGTGGTACAATATAGAAAAACCGGCTAGAGAGGCAGTGATTATGAAACTTAAAACCAGAATTATTATTTCTTTCTTTATTATTGTTTTAGAACCCTTGCTTTTTACGGGTTTGGCTTTCTGGGCATTTTCGGAGTATCAGTTTGGTGTCATAGAAGAACAATATGGAATAGAAGACCCCACATATAAAAGTCTTTCCAACACAGCGGAGATTGTAAATCATCTTAGTAATGAACAGGCAGAGATGATGCAAAAAGTAGCAGAGGAAGAGCCATATAAATTTGAAGACATTGTGTATTTGGATGAAATGAATAAGGAGCTTCAGGAGATGCACTCGTATCTGTTGGTGAAAGAAGGAGACAGAGTGACTTATTACGGCTGCGAAAACTATCCGGCAGAGGTAGTAAAACGTTTGGAGCGTTATGAAAACTTTAATTCCGGAAGCAGCGACAGTGTTTACATGGGAGGCAGAGTTCAGGCACTTGTAAAACAGATTAGTTTTCAGACGGATACAGTCAAGGACGGAAGCGCATTTATTATTTCTAATATTTTTGAAACGCTTCCTCAGTTGAAGGAGCTTTTCAAAAACATGCTGGTAACGGTAATTGTAATTCTGTCTGCTACTGCATTAGGTCTGACATGGTGGATTTACAGAGGGGTGATTGCTCCTCTTGACAGACTTCGGACAGCTACCAGAAGGATTAAGGAGGGTGACTTGAATTTCTCTGTATCTACGGAAGGCGTCAGTGAAATTGCGGATTTATGTCAGGATTTCGAGGATATGCGCCGCCGTCTGAAGGAAAATGCAGAAGAAAAGGTTGTTTTTGATAGGGAAAGTAAGGAGCTTATCAGCAACATTTCCCATGATTTAAAAACTCCGATTACAGCGGTAAAAGGCTATGTTGAGGGAATTATGGACGGAGTTGCCAATACGCCGGAGAAAATGGAGCGTTATATTAAGACCATCTATAATAAAGCCAATGAAATGGACAGATTAATTAATGAACTGACCTTCTATTCAAAAATGGATACGAATAAAATTCCGTATACGTTTAATAAAATTTATGTAACAGAATTTTTTGATGACTGTGCGGAAGATTTGAATGTAGAGCTTAGCGCCAAGAATGTAGAGTTTTCTTACTCCAACTATGTAGAACCGGAAGTTATGGTAATTGCAGATGCGGAGCAGATTAAGCGTGTTGTAAATAATATTGTGAGCAATTCTTTGAAGTATACCGGCGATGGAAAACAGAAGCGAATTAATTTGCGGGTAAAGGATGTGGGAGACTTTATTCAGGTGGAAATCGAGGATAACGGAAAGGGAATAGCGGCAAAAGACTTGCCTAATATATTTGACAGATTTTACAGAACAGATGCTTCCCGAAATTCCTCTAAGGGAGGAAGCGGCATTGGTCTTTCTATTGTTAAAAAGATTATGGAGGACCATGGAGGTAAGGTCTGGGCAACAAGTAAAGAAAATATTGGAACAGTGATGTACTTTGTTCTAAGAAAATATCAGGAGGTACCGGTAAATGAGTAAGATTTTAATTGTGGAAGATGAGGAAGCGATTGCAGATTTAGAGAAAGACTATCTGGAATTAAGCGGTTTTGAAGTAGAAATTGAGAATAGAGGCGATGTAGGATTAAAAAGAGCCTTAGAGGAAGACTATGATTTGTTTATTTTAGATTTAATGCTTCCGGAGGTGGATGGATTTGAAATATGCAGAGAAATCCGTAATCAGAAAAACACGCCGATTATCATGGTTTCAGCCAAAAAAGACGACATTGATAAAATCAGAGGTCTTGGTCTTGGAGCAGATGACTATATGACAAAACCATTCAGTCCCAGTGAACTGGTTGCCAGAGTAAAAGCTCACCTTGCCCGATATGAGCGTCTGATTGGAACAGGAATTCAGGAAAATGACATTATTGAAATTCGTGGGTTGAAAATTGACAAGACAGCCAGACGTGTATGGGTAAACGGCGAGGAGAAGAATTTTACCACGAAAGAATTTGATCTTCTTACCTTTTTAGCACAAAATCCAAACAGAGTATTTACAAAGGATGAGCTGTTTAAAGAAATCTGGGCAATGGAGTCTATCGGAGATATTGCAACAGTTACTGTGCACATTAAGAAAATTCGTGAGAAAATTGAATTTAATACAGCGAAACCTCAATATATAGAAACAATTTGGGGAGTGGGATATCGATTTAAAGTGTAAACTTAGAAATTATTTCTTTTAAGTAGGCGACTGTTGTGTTAGTCTTAATGCAGCAGTCGCTTTATTATTGCAATAGGAGGTCAGGTACTACACAATAATAATGTTCCGTAAGAAATGTACTAATGAAAATGCGTATAGAGGAGAGCAGGGAATATATGAAATATTTAGATGAGGCGTTGTATGAATACAGCCAGACAGATTTTTATCCTTTTCACATGCCCGGACACAAGCGGAATTTTTTGCCGGACACAATGAAAAATTTTTATGATATTGACATTACGGAGATAACAGATTTTGATAATCTTCATCATGCAGAGGGGATTTTAAAGGAAAATCAACAACTGGCAGCAAGCCTTTATGGAGCTGATTTTACGTATTTTCTTATAAATGGCAGTACGGCAGGAATTTTGGCAGCAGTTTCAGCCTGCACGAAGAGAAACGGGAAGCTTTTGATGGTCAGAAACTGTCATAAGGCAGTGTATCATGCTGCATATTTAAGAGGCTTGAAGACCACGTATCTTTATCCGTCTTATGAGCCGACTTGTGGATTAAATGGCAGGATTTTACCTGCTGATGTGGAAAAAGCATTAGAAAAAGATAGAGACATTCAGGCTGTTTTAATTACTTCGCCCACCTATGAAGGAATAGTATCCGATGTGAAAAGCATAGCAGAAATTGTGCACAAATATAATATTTCTCTCATTGTAGATGAAGCGCATGGGGCACATTTTTCGTTTCATGATGGATTTCCTGTTTCTGCCCTTGATTTGGGAGCGGATGTGGTTATTCACAGCCTGCATAAAACCCTGCCGTCACCTACTCAGACAGCTCTTTTGCACGTGAAAGGAAAACGCATAGATATCAATAAAGTAGAAACTTTTTTGGGGATTTATCAGACCAGCAGTCCTTCATACGTGTTAATGGGTGGCATTTCCGCTTGTCTGAGATTTATAAAAGAAAAGGGAGAAGAAGCGTTTGAGGAATATGTGGATAATTTAAAAGAATGTCGATTGCAGTTAAGTAAAATGAAGTCCCTTCGGATGCTGGAGCAAGAACTTGGAAATACTTATTCTGCTTTTGATATTTCCAAGCTTGTGATTTCCACAGTTGGTACGGGAATATCAGGAGTAAAGCTTCATGATATTTTAAGGGGAAAATATCATTTAGAAATGGAAATGGAGGCGGAAAACTACGTTATTGCTCTTACCGGTGTCTTAGATAATAAGGAAGGATTTGAAAGATTAACACAGGCGTTTTTGGAAATTGATGCAGGGTTATCTAGGAGCTTTGAACCGAAATTTTGCTTTGAGGACAGCAGTAAGGTGTTTCGTGCCGAGCAGGCTTGTCCTATTTATGAAGGGATGGAAGGAAAAAAACAGAGAGTATTATTTTCAGAAAGTGAAGGGCTGATTTCAGGCGAGTATGCTTATCTGTATCCACCGGGAATACCGCTTTTAACTCCGGGAGAAAAGATTGACAGGCAGTTTCTTGAGCAGGCGCTGAAGTGGAAAAAGCAGGGGATTTACCTTCAGGGTTTACAGGATTATACACAGGAATTTATATGGGTTTTAGACAGATAAAACAGGAAGATAAAAGGAGCGACTATGGGAAAGATTTTTTATATTATGGGAAAAAGTTCATCAGGGAAGGATACAATTTATAACCGCCTGCGTACAGATGAAACACTGGAGCTTTCAAAACTGATTTTATATACCACCAGACCGATGAGAGAAGGGGAAATGCAGGGGCGGGAGTATCATTTTGTGCAGGAAGAACGCTTTTGCCGGCTGAAAGAAGATGGAAAAGTAATAGAGTCCCGAACTTATGAAACAGTATATGGGCCTTGGACATACTTTACCGCAGATGACGGTCAGATTGCAGACGATGAAAAAAATTATCTGGGAATTGGAACCTTAGAGTCTTATATGCAGCTGAAAAATTATTACGGAGAAGAAAAAATCTGCCCTATTTATATAGAAGTGGAGGATGGAGAGCGTTTAAAGAGAGCAATCGCCAGAGAAGAACAGCAAAAAACTCCCAAATATGAGGAAATGTGCCGGAGATTTCTGACAGACGCACAGGATTTTTCAGAAGAAAAGTTACGGGAGGCAGGCATTACAAAGAGATTTTATAATACGGAGCTGGAAAATTGTATAAAAGAAATTAAAAACTATATACAAAAGTTGCAGTAGGGAAAAAATATGTGATATAATGAACGAAAGTTGTTCTCGTAAGAGCGCAGGAATTGAGGTGAATTGCAATGCAAGAAGTAGAAAAAGTATTGGGACATGAAGAAGTAGTGAAACATTTAAAGAATGCAGCAGCAATGGATAAGGTTTCCCATTCCTATATTTTTGCAGGAGAGAAGGGAAGCGGTAAGAAGCTTCTGGCAAAGTTGTTTGCTATGACGTTGCAGTGTGAAAAGCATGGAGATGAACCATGCTTGCAGTGTAGTTCCTGCAAAAAGGCAATGAACCGGAACCATCCGGATATTATTTACATTAGTCACGAGAAACCAAATTCCATAGGTATTGAAGATATCAGAGAACAGTTAATTTCTGATGTTTCTATTAAACCATACACAGGACCATATAAAATTTATATTGTAGATGAAGCGGAGAAGATGACTGTGCAGGCGCAGAACGCTCTGTTGAAAACCATAGAAGAACCGCCGGCTTACGCAGTCATTCTTTTGTTGGTAAATAACGGGAGTACCTTGCTTCCCACGATTGCATCAAGATGTGTGACATTGAATTTTAAACCGGTCAGAGATGAAGTAATTAAGAAATATTTAATGGAAGAGCTTCATGTGCCGGATTATCAGGCGGAGGTCAGTGTTGCCTTTGCACAGGGAAATGTAGGAAAAGCAAAGCAGATTGCCACTGCCGAGGATTTCACGGAGATGATGGATGCGGCTTTTCGTATTCTGAAACGAGGTCAGGATATGGAAGTTTACGAAATGGTAGATGCTATTAAACTTCTTTCCGAGCAAAAGCATACCATATATGAGTATTTGGATTTGTATCTGGTATGGTTCAGAGATGTTTTGATGTTTAAGGCAACCAGACAGATTGACGGACTTGTATTTCGCCAGGAGTATAATGATATTAAAAGCCGTGCTGACAGAAGCTCTTATGAAGGCTTGGAGAAAATTATTCGGGCTATCGAAACAGCAAAAGCACGTTTGCAGGCAAATGTAAATTTTGATTTAACCATGGAACTTTTGTTCCTTACAATCAGGGAGAACTAGTTATGACAAAGGTAATTGGAGTAAGATTTCGTAACGTGGGAAAAATTTATTATTTTTCACCGCAAGACTTAGAGATAAAGGCAGGAGAGCATGTCATTGTAGAAACCGCAAGAGGTGTGGAATACGGAAGTGTTGTGCTGCCGCCAAGAGAGGTATCGGATGAGAAAGTGGTACAGCCGCTAAAAGAGGTTATCCGTATTGCAACGCCTCAGGATGATAAAAAAGAGGAAGCGAACAGAAAAAGAGAAAAAGAGGCATTTCAGATTTGTTTAAAGAAAATCAGAGAGCATAATCTGGAAATGAAGCTGATTGATGTAGAGTACACGTTTGACAATAATAAAATTCTCTTTTACTTTACTGCGGACGGACGTATTGATTTCCGTGAGCTGGTAAAGGATTTGGCAGCAATCTTTAAGACAAGAATAGAGCTTCGCCAGATTGGCGTAAGGGATGAAACAAAGATTTTAGGAGGTATCGGTATATGCGGAAGACCTTTGTGCTGTCATACGTATCTGTCAGAGTTTGTGCCGGTTTCCATTAAAATGGCAAAAGAACAGAATTTATCTTTAAATCCTACAAAGATTTCAGGTGTATGCGGAAGACTGATGTGCTGTCTGAAAAATGAGGAAGAGACTTACGAAGAGTTAAATCGAAAATTGCCAAATCCGGGAGACAGGGTGACCACACCGGAAGGACTGAAAGGTGAAGTACAGAGTGTAAATGTACTCCGCCAGTATGTCAAAGTAATTGTGGATGTGGAGGACGAGAAAGAAATCAGAGAATATCAGGCATCAGAATTGAAGTTTAAAGCACGTCAGAAACGGGAAAAACTGAAGCTGACAGAAGAAGAAATGAAAGCATTAAAAGAACTGGAAAGAGATAAATAAAGAGGACATTCACGATTATGGAGAAGATACTTCGAGAAGGAGAAAGACTGGATGACCTCCAAAACGGATATAGCTTGATACAAAATCCTCAGCAGTTTTGCTTTGGGATTGACGCAGTGCTCTTATCCTGGTTTGCGCAGGTAAAGCCGGGAGAACGAGTGCTGGATATGGGGACGGGTACAGGTATCGTCCCCATTTTATTAAAGGCACGATATCCGAAGGGAGAGCATTTTACAGGACTTGAGATACAGGAGGAAAGTGCAGAAAGGGCAAGGAGAAGCGTTGCGTACAACCATCTGGAGCAGGATATAACGATTACCACAGGGGATATTAAAGAGTCCGCTTCCATTTATGGAGGGGCTTTTTTTGACGTTGTGACTACCAACCCTCCTTATATGATAGGGCATCATGGGTTGACGGGAAGCAATGAGGCGAAAATTATTGCAAGACACGAAACCCTCTGCAATTTAGAGGATATTATTTCTCAGGCTGCAAAGGTTTTAAAGCCAAAAGGGCGCTTTTATATGGTGCACAGACCATTTCGTCTGGCAGAGATTATGTCAGTTATGGTGAAATATCGGATAGAGCCTAAAAGAATGAGATTGGTACAGCCTTTTGCGGATAAAGAGCCGAATATGGTGCTGATTGAAGGGCTGCGTGGAGGAAATTCACGCATGCTTGTGGAAAAGCCGCTAATCGTGTATGAAAAACAGGGGATTTATACAGAGGAAATACAGAAAATTTACGGGCAGGAGGTGATAAAATGAGCGGAAAATTGTATTTATGTGCAACGCCCATCGGAAACTTAGAAGATATCACATACAGGGTGCTGCGAATTTTAAAAGAGGTGGATTTGATTGCGGCAGAAGATACCAGAAACAGTATTAAGCTGTTAAATCATTTTGAAATCAAAACACCAATGACCAGTTATCACGAATATAATAAATTTGACAAGGGAAGATATTTGGTAGGGCAGCTTTTAGACGGAAAAAATATTGCTTTGATTACAGATGCGGGAACACCGGGGATTTCTGATCCGGGAGAAGAACTGGTGGCAATGTGCTGTGAGGCGGGTATTGAGGTTACATCTCTTCCGGGAGCGGCAGCTTGTATTACTGCATTAACTTTGTCAGGACTTCCTACAAGGCGTTTTGCTTTTGAGGCTTTTCTGCCCTCTGACAAGAAAGAGAGAGCCTGTATTTTACAGGAGTTGAAGAACGAAACAAGAACGATTATTCTGTACGAAGCGCCTCATCGGCTGGTAAAAACGCTGGAGGAGCTTTATGCAGAGCTGGGAGACAGAAAAATTTCTCTTTGCCGGGAGCTTACGAAGAAGTATGAAACAGTTTTCAGAGATACATTATCTCAGGCGATCGCGTGGTACAAGGAAAATCCGCCAAAAGGGGAATGTGTAATGGTTTTGGCAGGACGTCCAAGAGAAGAACTGGTTTTAGAAGAACGCCAGAAATGGGAAAACATGTCTTTAGAGGAACACCTGGCTATTTATGAGAAGGAAGGAATGAGCCGCAAAGATGCCATGAAGCAGGTGGCAAAGGACAGAGGAATACGGAAGCGTGATGTATATCAGGCACTTTTAAACCAAGAATAAGAGGAGTTACGTATTGAGGGAACATTTATGAAAAGAAAAGGACAAAAGAAAAAATTGCGTTTGAAGGTGATTATAACCACAGATATTATTCTGCTGGTAATCTTATGCGGAGCGTTATTAGCGAAGGGCTTGTATAAATCTAATAAAGAAGAACCGCAGCCTGAAACGAAAACAGAAAGTGCGAATAAAGAAGGACAGAAGCCTGAAAAACAGGAGACACTTGAGGTACAGGAAACAACAATTACCATCAGTGCAGCGGGTGACTGCACTCTGGGAACGGATGAAGGCTTTAACTACAAAAGAAGCTTTAAGGGAAAATATGATGCAGTGCAGGACCCTGCATATTTCTTCCAAAATGTACAGCCTGTTTTTGCGCAGGATGATTTAACGATTGTAAATATGGAAGGAACTTTGACGGAAGAAACTACAAGAGAACCAAAGCAGTTTGCGTTTAAAGGGGATGCAGAGTATGCGAAAATTCTTACGGCAGGAGCGGTGGAAACGGCAAATCTGGCAAACAACCACAGCTTTGACTATGGCAAAAAGAGTTATGAGGACACAATCACAGCCCTTGAAGCAGAAGGGATTTCCTCTTTTGGATATGAGAGAACTGCGGTCATGGACATAAAAGGCGTGAAAGTAGGACTTGCAGGAGTTTATGAGCTGGCAGAGCATATAGACTGTAAACAAGACTTGCTTGATAATATAGCCTCTTTGAAAGAACAGGGTGCACAGATTATCATTGTAAGCTTTCACTGGGGGCAGGAAAAAGAAAATGTTCCCAATGATGTACAGGTCGAGCTTGCCCACGCAGCTGTTGATAATGGAGCCGATTTAGTGTTAGGTCATCATCCTCATGTGTTGCAGGGGATTGAAGAATATAAAGGCAAGAATATTGTATACAGTCTGGGGAATTTCTGTTTCGGAGGAAATTCAGCGCCCAGCGATATGGATACTATGATTTTCCAGCAGACTTTTACTGTTAAAGACGGAAAATTGCAGGAAGATAATGTAACCAATATCCTTCCGTGCAAAATTTCCTCTGCTTATGAGGAGGGCTATAATAATTATCAGCCGATTTTGGCAGAAGGGGATCAGAAGGAAAAAATATTTGAGAGACTTTCGGAGTATAGTCAAAAGGCACAAGAGGCAGGAGACCGCCTTGCACAGGAGAGTGCTGTACAAGATAAAGATGAAAACAGTGAAAACGGCGGCGAATAACAACCTGATTTGCAGCATATTCTAAAGAAAAAGTATATTTGGAGGACGTATGCTGGATATTCTTTGGGGTATGATGCTCCTCATTGGGATTTTATATGGTGCTGCCACAGGAAATATGAGTAAAATAACAGATGCAGCCCTTTCTTCTGCGAAGGAGGCGGTATCTTTGTGTATTGCAATGGCAGGGATTGTGGCAATGTGGGTAGGGGTTATGGAAATTGCCAGAGCCTCCGGACTGGTGGAGCGTATGACAAAGGCAATGAAGCCCCTTCTGAGGTTTCTTTTTCCTAAAATTCCTATGGAACATAAGGCAATGGAATTTATTTCCGCAAATATGATTGCCAATTTCTTAGGTCTTGGATGGGCAGCTACACCTTTTGGATTAAAGGCAATGGAGGAATTGGGAAATTTGGAGGATGACCGAAGGCAGGGCAGAGCTTTAGGAATTGTGCGGAAAAAAGGTATTGCAAGTAATGAAATGTGTACTTTTTTGATTTTGAACATATCTTCCTTGCAGTTGATACCGGTGAATATTATTGCTTATCGAAGCCAGTATGGAAGCGTCAATCCAACGGCGATTGTAGGACCGGGGATTGTAGCAACGGCAGTAAGTACCATTGTGGCAGTGATTTTTTGCAAGTTTATGAATTACAAAAAAAGTAGTTGACAAGTGACCTCATATATGTTACCTTATCAAAGGAATAGCTGCCGAAGACAGCAGGTGCCGTAAGGCATAAGGATAAAAACGCCTGCCGAGGAAAGATTCATTCTTTATAGATAAGATTGATTTTTAAACCTCTTTGTCTTGTGCAAAGAGGTTTTCTTAATTTTGAGCAGCGCAGCCTAAAAAAACAAGGAGGTGCACTAATTCATGGCAAAAGTAGAACTTAAAAAACCTGTCGTAGAAGAGATTTCCAACAGCATTAAAGATGCAGCAGCAGTAGTTTTAGTAAACTACAAAGGTATCAATGTTGAACAGGATACACAGATGCGTAAGGAATTAAGAGAAGCTGGAGTTGTTTACAAAGTTTACAAAAACACAATGATGAACTTTGCATTCAAAGGAACAGCTTGTGAAGATTTATGCCAGCATTTAGAAGGAACAAATGCTTTAGCTGTATGTACAGAAGATGCAACAGCACCGGCAAGAATTCTGGCTAAATACGCAAAAACAGTTCCAACACTGGAATTAGTAGCAGGTGTTGTAGAAGACACTTACTATGATAAGGCAGGAATCGAAGCACTTTCCCAGGTTCCTTCAAGAGAAGAACTTCTTGGAAAATTGCTTGGAAGTATCCAGTCACCTATTGCAAACTTCGCTCGTGTGCTTAACCAGATTGCAGAGCAGCAGGCTTAATCAGAAGTTTGTATGAGACGCCGAAAAGGCAAAGAAAAATAATTTATAAATGAAAAATTGGAGGTAAATAATAATGGCAAAATTAACAACAGCTGAATTTATTGAAGCTATCAAAGAATTATCCGTATTAGAATTAAACGAATTAGTAAAAGCTTGTGAAGAAGAATTTGGTGTATCTGCAGCAGCAGGTGTTGTAGTTGCAGCAGCAGGCGGTGCAGCAGAAGCAGCAGAAGAAAAAGATGAGTTCGACGTAGAATTAACAGAAGTTGGACCAAACAAAGTTAAAGTTATCAAAGTTGTTCGTGAAGCAACAGGCTTAGGCTTAAAAGAAGCTAAAGAAGTTGTAGACGGAGCTCCTAAAGTATTAAAAGAAGGCGCATCTAAAGCAGAAGCTGAAGAAATCAAAACAAAACTTGAAGCAGAAGGCGCTAAAGTTACTCTTAAATAATTTGAGTAAAATATTGAACCCCATTGTCGCAATGACAATGGGGTTTGTTTTATTTCATAGGAAATTGTACTGCGGCATAATTCCTGTTTATATTTTCGGGTACATAAATTCCTGTACTCTTCTGTAACAGTCTTCGTTTCCGGTATAATAAAAAATGTCATTTAGGCGGAATACGGCTTTCGGCCCCGGAGACATAATAATGTTTCCGTTTCGCTTTATTGCAATGACGGTAGCGAAGGTTTCCTGCCAGAAATTAACCTCTGCAATGGATTTATTTAAATAAGGTGTTTCTTCTGAGATAATCAATTCATGCGGGATAAAGGGGTTCGTGGCTCTGTAACATTCTATTTGCTCAATCAATTCTGTTAAATGTTTTTGCAGCTCTTTATTTTCCTGTTTTTGCCGTTCCACGCTGTCCATAATCTTGCTTTTCAGAGAATAAATAGACTGTGTCTGTTGATGCTGAGACAGAAAATTTTTGGCGTTTAATATCGACGTAATGATTACGCCGCTGTTTTTCTCTACTTCTACAATATCCCAATCTGCCAATACACAAACCGCCCGTCTGGCAGTTTCTGATGAAACATTATATCTGCTTCCGATAGAGGAGCGGGCATAAATTTTTTCCCCTTCCTTGTAAGTACCTTCCACTATCTGATATGCAATGTCTGCGGCAATTTGTTCATATTTTGGAATATTGCCTGTTTTTTCTTTTTTTCCTTCCATAAGCTTCCCTCATCTGTTTTGTAGTCTTTTTTTATTTTAAACCATTTTTACAATTATTGCAAAATACATCTTGCAAAACTGACAACTTAGTAATATAATAAAGTTGTCAAAGGTAACGAGGTAGTGTTTTAGCAGAGGAAAGTAGGTGTTGGTTATGAAGAAAAAAGGATTAGGAAAATTAGATGCAATCACGCTTGCATTTGGAGCAATGATTGGTTGGGGCTGGGTAGTCATGTCCGGCGAATGGATTACAAAGGCCGGCACCTTTGGTGCGATTTTAGCTTTTATTTTAGGCGGTATCATGGTTTTGTTTGTTGGAAAGGTCTATGCAGAGCTTACGTCAGCTATGCCAAGAAACGGAGGATGTCAGGAATTTTCTAAACGTGCATTTGGAAAAAAGGCATCCTTTATCTGTACATGGAGCATGATTTTGGGATATATTGCGGTAATTGCTTTTGAAGCAGTTGCTTTTCCAAGTGTTTTGCAGTATCTTTTCCCCGGCTATGTAAAAGGGTATATGTACACTGTGAACGGTTCTGATATTTATGTTACATGGGTGCTGGTAGGTGTTATCAGTTCCTTGTCTGTGGCAGCAGTGAATTATTTCGGCACAAAAAATGCAGCTTTGCTTCAGACGGTTTGTACTTTAATTATTGCAGCGGTAGGGTTGGCTTTGATGGGTGGTTCGGCAGTAAATGGAAGCATGGCAAATATTGATGCTCCGGTTGTAAACGGAGCGGCAGGAATTATTACCGTGGCAGTAATGACGCCGTTTATGCTTATGGGATTTGATGTTATTCCTCAGGCGGCAGGAGAGATGAATATTCCTTATAAGAAGATAGGAAAGCTTTTGGTTTTATCTGTTGTAATGGCAATCTTTTGGTATGCGATGATTATTTTCGGAGTTTCTCTTTCTATGACAAGCGGTGAGCTTGCTGTATCGGGAATGGCATCTGCGGATGCTATGCAGAAAGCTTATATGGGCAGCGCCATTGCTTCAAAGGTATTGATTATGGGTGGTATTTGCGGAATTATTACCAGTTGGAACTCCTTTTATGTGGGATGCAGCCATGCCATTTGTGCAATGGCAGAAGAAGGAATGCTTCCGTCATTTCTGGCTAAGAAGCATAAAAAGTATGGAACACCGGTGAATGCTATTTTACTAATTGCGGCAGTGACCTCACTTGCGCCGTTTTTAGGTGAAAATATGTTGACGTGGTTGTCAAATGCGGGGGCTTTTGCCATTGTGATTGCTTATTTCCTTGTATCTGCTTCTTTCATTAAATTGAGAAGAAAAGAACCTAAGATGGAAAGACCGTACAAAGTAAAATATGGTATGTTTACAGGTGTTGCAGCAGTGGTTTCCTGTGGAATTATGCTTTTTATGTATATACCGGGCGCGCCGGCGGCTATGTCTGTTTATGAGTGGAGCATTGTTCTGTTGTGGGCTGCATTGGGAGTTGTATTTTATATGGCAGCTATGAAAAAACAGAGAGTGGGCGTGGTATATCATACAAAACGTTTGATGGTGAAACAGGCAGTGTTTATGGGAATGAAATAAAAAAAGACTATTGACAAATATAAAAAATTAGTATAAACTAACTTTAGTAAGTTGCGAATAACTCAAAAGAAATGGAGTGTGTCAATAGTTATGAACTTATCAGAAGCGCAAGAAGGAAAAGAATATATTGTAAAAGGTATTGCCACAGAAGATGAGGAACTGGATGCGTTCTTGTTTTCCTTGGGATGTTACAGTGGTGAGCCTGTTACCGTAATTTCAAAGCGGAAAGGCGGCTGTGTAGTTTCCTTAAAAGATGCCAGATATAATATGGATACAGATTTGGCACAGGCTATTCTAATATAGACAGGGTTTGCGAAATGGTCTGTCGCAGAAAAAAGAATTCTGCAAAGCGGAGTTCTTTTTTTAAAAGAGTGAGTTAGCATGAACTAATTGAAAGAAGGAGAGTAATGATGAGAATTGCGTTAGCGGGAAATCCCAATAGTGGAAAAACTACGATGTATAATGCCCTCACAGGAAGAAATGAGCGAGTGGGAAACTGGGCAGGTGTTACGGTGGACAAAAAAGAAAGTTCTATTCGGAAAGGTTATTTTGAGGGAGCGGAAGAATTAATTGCCGTAGATTTGCCGGGGGCATATTCCATGTCACCCTTTACATCAGAGGAGAGCATTACCAGCAGTTATGTAAAAAATGAAAGTCCAGATGCGATAATTAACATTGTAGATGCTACAAATTTAAGCAGGAGCTTGTTTTTTACTACGCAGCTTTTAGAATTGGGAATTCCTATGGTAATTGCCTTGAATAAAAGTGATATCACACAGAAGAAAAAGACAGAAATTGATATCCGTCTGTTATCTGAGAGGTTGGGGTGTCCGGTTATTCAAACGGTATCCACGTCAGCAGGGCATGAAGGATTAAAACAGGTGGTAAGTAAAGCGGCGGCGTTAAAGGGCTGTGAGCAAAAAGCGCCTTATGTTCAGGGAGATATTAATCTTCAGAATAAAGCAGAAGTAGAAGCGGCAGACAGAAAGCGTTTTGCTTTTGTAAACAGTATTGTAAAAGAAGTAGAAAAGAGAAAAGTTTTTACAAGGGACAAAAACAAGCAGGACAAAATTGATGCTGTTCTTACTAATAAGTTTGTGGGAATTCCCATTTTCGCAGCGGTGATGTTTCTTGTGTTTTACATTTCCCAGTCCACAGTAGGGACTTGGATTGCTGACTGGTTGGTAGGTTGGATAGAAACCTTTCAAGGCTGGGCAGCGGGAATGGTAGAAAATGCAAATCCATTTTTACAGGCGCTCTTGGTAGACGGTATTATTGGCGGGGTAGGCGCTGTGGTAGGATTTCTGCCTCTTGTAATGGTTATGTATTTCCTGATTGCTCTCTTAGAAGACTGCGGATATATGGCAAGGGCAACGGTGGTACTGGATCCGATTTTTAAAAGAGTGGGACTTTCCGGTAAATCTGTTATTCCTATGGTAATCGGTACAGGATGCGCAATTCCGGGAATTATGTCCTGTCGAACCATTCGTAATGAAAGAGAGCGCAGAGCAACGGCTATGCTGACACCGTTTATGCCTTGTGGGGCAAAACTACCGGTTATTGCTTTATTTGCAGGAGCGTTTTTTGCAGATGCGGCGTGGGTAGGACCTACGATGTATCTGGTGGGAATTGTGTTGATTTTTTTAGGGGCACTTTTGGTAAAGAAAATTACAGGATATAAATTCAGGAAATCCTTCTTTATTATAGAGCTTCCGGAATATAAAGTTCCAAGCTTAAAGAGAGCGACTTTATCTATGCTTTCCCGTGGCAAGGCATATATTGTAAAAGCGGGAACAATTATTTTAGTATGTAATACTGTGGTACAGATTATGCAGAGCTTTAACTGGCAGTTTCAGGTTGTGGAAGAAGGAATGGAAAACACTTCCATTTTAGCATCTGTTGCATCTCCCTTTGCTGTGCTTTTAATTCCTTTGGGATTTGGTGTATGGCAGTTGGCAGCAGCGGCAATTACCGGATTTATTGCAAAAGAAAATGTGGTGGGAACATTGGCAGTTGTATATGGGCTTACAAACTTTATTGACACAGATAAATTGGCGTTAGTGGGAGGCGGAAACGAAGTTGCCGCGGTTATGGGACTTACGAAAGTTGCGGCTTTGGCATATTTGATGTTTAATCTTTTTACACCGCCTTGCTTTGCGGCTCTCGGAGCGATGAACTCGGAAATGCAGGATAAAAAATGGCTGTGGGGCGGTATTGCTTTACAGCTGGGAACAGGATATAGCGTTGCGTTTTTGGTATATCAGATTGGGACACTGATAACAACAGGTTCGTTGGGAGCAGGTTTTCTTCCGGGATTGGCGGCAGTGCTTGCCATGGCAGGTGTTTTGGTTGTATTATCAAGGAAAACACAGAAAACATTTGGTGAAAAATACAGCTTGCACGTATAGCGGCATATATTGGAAAGGAGCATATATGGCAAATTTATTGGTGGCAGGAATTTTGCTTTTGGCAGTGGGAGTGGCAGTGGCTTATATTGTAAAAGCGAAAAAGAGCGGTACAAAATGTATCGGGTGTCCGTCAGGGGGCTGCTGTTCTAAAAAAGGCGGCTGCCATGGGGGATGCGACTGTGAAAGTCATGGTATGGATAAATAAGAGATGAAAAGGAGGGTCTGCGTCTTGTAAAAGGCGCAGGCTCTTTTTGCGCAGCCGATTACTCTGAATGGTTTGTTACATTGGATTTGAAAAAAGTAACAGTTCAGCCATATCAGCTCGAATTGGTGGTTTCACCACCTATACGCTGCAATGCAGCGCAAATTCTCGCTTATGGCAGAGCGCCATATACAAATCCAACAAAATTGTCTTGTTGCAAGCAAGCTTGCTAATCCATTTTTGTTGGATTTGTGCATGGCTGAACTGTTACGAAAAAAATAAGGAAAGCTATTGACACTGTTGACAAAAGGTGATATAGTGAGAAATGCACTATTATGGCAAGTTATGCCTAGGAGTCTATAAAAAAGAGACTCCTGCATTAATTTAAATTAAAACATACAAGGGGTGAAACGTCAATGGAGAAAAACAGAATCCGTTCCGTAACTAATGGTAAGGCCATGAGAATGTCATACCAGCGCCAGAAAGAGGTACTGGAGATGCCGAACCTCATTGAGGTTCAGAAAGACTCTTACCAGTGGTTTCTGGACGAAGGCTTAAATGAAGTTTTTGAAGATATCTCTCCAATCGCAGATTATAGCGGTAAATTAAGCTTGGAATTTGTTGGCTTTACTTTGTGTGAAGATGAAAAGAAATATACCATCGAGCAATGTAAAGAAAGAGATGCAACATACGCTGCACCTTTAAAGGTAAAGGTAAGATTACACAACAAAGAAAACGGCGAAATTACCACACATGAAATTTTCATGGGTGATTTGCCACTTATGACAGCAACTGGTACGTTTGTAATTAACGGAGCTGAACGTGTTATCGTCAGCCAGTTAGTACGTTCACCAGGTATTTATTATGCAATCGCACACGATAAACTGGGTAAAACCCTGTATTCCTCAACAGTTATCCCGAACAGGGGTGCATGGCTGGAATACGAAACAGACTCCAATGACGTATTCTATGTACGTGTAGACAGAACAAGAAAAGTCCCTATTACCGTTTTGATTCGTGCTTTAGGAATTGGTACGAATGCAGAAATTATAGATTTGTTCGGCGAAGAACCAAAGATTTTAGCCAGCTTTACAAAAGATACTTCCGAAAGCTATCAGGAAGGTCTGCTGGAATTATATAAGAAAATCCGTCCGGGTGAACCTCTGGCAGTAGAAAGCGCAGAGAGCTTGATTACAAGTATGTTCTTTGATGCTCGCCGTTACGATTTGGCAAAAGTAGGTCGTTACAAATTTAATAAGAAGCTTCTTCTTCGTAACCGTATTGCAGGACACATGCTTGCGGAAGAAGTGGTTGATGTGACAACCGGTGAAATTATTGCCGAAGCAGGTACTGTTGTGAGTCAGGAGCTGGCTGATACCATTCAGAATGCAGCTGTTCCTTATGTATGGATACAGGGCGAAGAGCGTAATATCAAAGTGCTGTCCAGTATGGCAGTAGACCTGAAGAATTATGTAGATTTAAGCGATGAAGAATTAAAAGAGCTGGGTGTTACAGAATTAGTTTACTATCCGGTACTTGCGAAAATCTTAGAAGAAAATGAAGAGCTGGATGATATCAAGGATGCAATTAAGAGAGAAATCCACGAGCTTATTCCGAAGCATATTACAAAAGAAGATATTTTAGCTTCCATTAACTATAACATGCACTTGGAATATGGTCTTGGTACAGATGATGATATTGACCACTTAGGAAACAGACGTATCAGAGCAGTTGGTGAACTTTTACAGAACCAGTATAGAATTGGTCTTTCCAGATTGGAAAGAGTGGTACGTGAAAGAATGACAACTCAGGATTTAGAGGGAATTTCACCACAGTCCCTGATTAATATTAAACCGGTAACAGCAGCGGTGAAAGAATTCTTTGGTTCTTCCCAGTTGTCTCAGTTCATGGATCAGAACAACCCATTGGGTGAGCTGACACATAAGAGACGTTTATCTGCATTGGGACCTGGTGGTTTGTCACGAGACAGAGCTGGATTTGAAGTTCGAGATGTTCACTATTCCCATTACGGAAGAATGTGTCCGATTGAAACTCCTGAAGGTCCAAACATCGGTTTGATTAACTCTCTTGCATCTTACGCAAGAATTAATGAGTATGGTTTTGTAGAAGCACCATACAGAAAAATTGACAGAACTGATCCGAAAAATCCACGAGTAACAGACGAAGTTGTTTACATGACAGCAGATGAAGAAGATATTTATCATGTTGCTCAGGCGAATGAGCCATTGGATGAAGAAGGGCATTTCATTCATAAAAACGTATCCGGTCGTTACAGAGAAGAAACACAGGAATACGAACGACAGATGTTTGAGTACATGGACGTATCACCTAAGATGGTGTTCTCCGTTGCTACTGCATTAATTCCTTTCCTTCAGAACGACGATGCCAACCGTGCGCTGATGGGATCTAACATGCAGCGTCAGGCAGTTCCGCTTCTTACAACAGAAGCTCCTGTGGTTGGTACAGGTATGGAATCAAAAGCAGCTGTAGACTCCGGTGTTTGTGTTGTTGCAAAAAAATCCGGTACTATAGAATGTGCTGCTTCTAAAGAAATTATTATGAAAAATGATGATGGAACAAAAGACGTTTATCATCTGACAAAATTCATGAGAAGTAACCAGAGTAACTGCTACAACCAGAGACCAATCGTTGTAAAAGGCGAGCACGTAGAAGCTGGTCAGGTTATTGCAGATGGTCCATCTACTTCTAATGGTGAATTAGCTCTTGGTAAGAACCCTCTTATCGGATTTATGACATGGGAAGGTTATAACTACGAGGATGCTGTTCTTTTAAGTGAAAGACTGGTTATGGACGATGTTTATACATCTGTTCATATTGAAGAATATGAGGCAGAAGCCAGAGATACAAAATTAGGACCGGAAGAAATTACAAGAGACGTACCGGGTGTCGGTGACGATGCGTTAAAGGATTTGGATGAAAGAGGTATTATCCGTATCGGTGCAGAGGTAAGAGCCGGTGATATTCTGGTTGGTAAGGTTACTCCAAAGGGAGAAACAGAGCTTACTGCGGAAGAAAGGCTGCTTCGTGCAATCTTCGGTGAAAAGGCAAGAGAAGTTCGTGATACTTCCCTGAAAGTACCTCATGGTGAATACGGTATCGTAGTGGATGCAAAAGTATTTACAAGAGAAAATGGTGATGAATTATCTCCTGGTGTAAATCAGGCAGTTCGTATTTATATTGCACAGAAGAGAAAAATCTCTGTTGGTGATAAAATGGCTGGTCGTCATGGTAACAAGGGTGTTGTTTCCCGTGTACTCCCAGTAGAAGATATGCCATTCCTGCCAAACGGACGTCCTCTGGACATCGTATTAAATCCGCTTGGTGTGCCTTCTCGTATGAATATCGGACAGGTTCTTGAAATCCATTTAAGTCTTGCTGCGAAAGCATTAGGATTTAATATCGCGACACCTGTTTTCGATGGTGCAAACGAAAACGATATTCAGGATACACTGGAATTAGCAAATGATTATGTAAATACAGAAGATTTCGAAGAATTCCGTAAAAAATACGAAGATACATTAAGACCTGAAGTAATGCAGTTCTTAGACGAAAACAAAGCACACAGAGAGCTTTGGAAAGGTGTTCCTCTCTCCAGAGATGGAAAAGTAAGACTGCGTGACGGACGTACAGGTGAATACTTCGACAGCCCTGTAACAATCGGACACATGCACTACCTGAAACTGCATCATCTGGTAGATGATAAGATCCATGCACGTTCCACAGGTCCATACTCCTTAGTAACACAGCAGCCTCTGGGTGGTAAAGCTCAGTTCGGTGGTCAGCGTTTCGGAGAGATGGAGGTTTGGGCACTGGAAGCTTACGGTGCATCTTACACACTGCAGGAAATCCTGACAGTAAAATCTGATGATGTTATCGGACGTGTTAAAACTTACGAAGCAATTATTAAGGGTGACAATATTCCTGAACCGGGTATTCCGGAATCCTTCAAGGTACTCTTGAAAGAATTACAGTCCTTAGGACTTGATGTAAGAGTTCTTAGAGAAGATATGACAGAAGTTGAAATTATGGAGAACATTGATTATGGCGACACAGATATGCGTTCCATTATCGAAGGGGACTCCAGAGGCAATGACAATGAGGACTACGGAAGCCACGGATTTTCCAAACAGGAATTTGAAGGCGAAGAATTAGTAGATGTGGAAGAAGACACAGACGAAGATGTTTTCTTAGACTTAGATGAAGATGCTCTTGATGAGTAATTAGGAAAGGAGTCCACAATGCCGGAAACAGCAAACAAAGAGGTATATCAGCCGATGACCTTTGATGCCATCAAAATCGGACTGGCATCTCCGGAGAAAATCCGTGAATGGTCTCATGGTGAGGTGAAAAAACCGGAAACCATCAATTATAGAACATTAAAACCGGAAAAAGACGGTCTTTTCTGCGAAAGAATTTTCGGACCAAGTAAAGACTGGGAATGTCACTGCGGTAAATATAAGAAAATCCGTTATAAAGGCGTTATCTGTGACAGATGTGGCGTTGAAGTAACAAAAGCATCTGTTCGTAGAGAACGTATGGGACATATTGAACTTGCCGCACCGGTTTCTCATATCTGGTATTTTAAGGGTATTCCTTCCAGAATGGGACTTATTCTTGACCTGTCTCCAAGAACACTGGAAAAGGTATTGTACTTTGCGAACTACATCGTTTTAGATGCAGGAACAACAGATTTACAGTACAAACAGGTTCTGACAGAAAAAGAATATCAGGATGCAAGAGAAAAATACGGTGACAGTTTTAGAGTCGGTATGGGTGCAGAAGCTATTCAGGAGCTTCTGGCATCTATCGACTTAGAAAGAGAGTCCAAAGAGTTAAAAGCCGGTTTAAAAGACTCTACCGGACAGAAACGTGCACGTATTGTAAAACGTCTGGAAGTTGTTGAAGCTTTCAGAGAGTCAGGAAACAGACCGGAATGGATGATCATGACAGTTGTTCCTGTTATTCCGCCGGATTTACGTCCTATGGTACAGTTGGACGGTGGTCGTTTTGCAACATCTGACTTAAATGATTTATACAGAAGAATTATTAACAGAAATAACCGTCTGAAAAGACTGTTGGAGCTGGGTGCACCGGATATCATCGTTCGTAATGAAAAGAGAATGTTACAGGAAGCGGTAGATGCTTTAATTGATAACGGACGCCGCGGTCGTCCTGTAACAGGACCTGGTAACAGAGCACTGAAATCTCTTTCCGATATGTTGAAAGGTAAATCAGGACGTTTCCGTCAGAACCTGTTAGGTAAACGTGTTGACTACTCAGGACGTTCTGTTATCGTTGTAGGACCTGAGCTTAAAATTTACCAGTGCGGTCTTCCAAAAGAAATGGCAATCGAATTGTTTAAGCCGTTTGTTATGAAAGAACTGGTAAGCAACGGTACTGCACACAACATTAAAAATGCAAAGAAAATGGTTGAAAAGCTTGAGCCGGCAGTATGGGATGTCTTAGAAGACGTTATTAAAGAGCATCCGGTTATGTTGAACCGAGCACCTACTCTGCATAGATTAGGTATTCAGGCGTTTGAGCCAATCTTAGTTGAAGGTAAAGCAATTAAGCTGCATCCATTGGTATGTACAGCGTTCAATGCGGACTTCGACGGTGACCAGATGGCTGTTCACCTTCCATTATCCGTAGAAGCGCAGGCAGAGTGCCGTTTCCTTCTGCTTTCACCAAACAACCTTCTGAAACCATCTGACGGTGGTCCGGTTGCCGTTCCTTCTCAGGATATGGTTCTCGGTATTTACTATTTAACACAGGAAAGACCGGGATATAAGGGTGAAGGTAAAGTATTTAAAGACTTGAACGAAGCAATCCTTGCTTATGAAAATCAGGCAATTACTTTACAGACAAAGATTTTCGTTTACATGGAAAAACACATGGCAGACGGAAGCGTATTAAGAGGAAAAGTACAGTCTACATTGGGCCGTCTGTTATTCAACGAAATCCTTCCGCAGGATTTAGGATTTGTAGACAGAACAATTCCGGGAAATGAACTTCTTCCGGAAGTAGATTTCCTTGTAGGTAAAAAACAGTTAAAACAGATTTTGGAAAAAGTTATCAATACACATGGCGCAACAAAGACAGCAGAAGTGCTGGATGCAATTAAGGCAATGGGATACAAATATTCCACAAGAGCTGCCATGACAGTTTCCATTTCTGATATGACAGTGCCTCCACAGAAACCGGAAATGATTAAACAGGCACAGGATACCGTAGACTTGATTACAAAGAACTTCAAACGTGGTCTTATTACAGAAGAAGAACGTTACAAAGAAGTTGTTGATACATGGAAAAAGACTGACGATGCTTTGACAAAAGCGCTGCTTACAGGTCTTGATAAATACAACAACATCTTTATGATGGCTGACTCCGGTGCCCGTGGTTCAGACAAGCAGATTAAACAGCTTGCAGGTATGCGTGGTTTGATGGCCGATACAACAGGTCATACTATCGAGTTGCCTATTAAGTCCAACTTCCGTGAAGGTCTTGACGTATTGGAGTACTTCATGTCTGCACATGGTGCCCGTAAAGGTCTGTCCGATACAGCGCTGCGTACAGCCGACTCCGGTTACCTGACAAGACGTCTTGTTGACGTATCACAGGAACTGATTGTACGTGAAGTAGACTGTTGCGAAGGCAAAGGCGAAATTCCGGGAATGTGGGTAAAAGCTTTTGTTGACGGAAAAGAGGAAATCGAAAGTCTTCAGGAACGTATTACAGGACGTTTCTCCTGCGAGACAATTAAGGATAAAGACGGAAATGTTATCGTGAAAGCAAACCACATGATTACACCAAAACGTGCTGCTCGTGTAGTAAACGAAGGTGTAAATGCAGAAGGCAAGCCTTACGATGCAGTTAAAATCCGTACAATTCTTACCTGTAAATGCCACATTGGCGTTTGTGCAAAATGTTACGGTGCAAATATGGCAACAGGTGAACCTGTACAGGTTGGTGAAACTGTTGGTATTATTGCTGCTCAGTCTATCGGTGAACCGGGTACACAGCTTACTATGCGTACTTTCCATACCGGTGGTGTTGCCGGCGGCGATATCACACAGGGTCTTCCTCGTGTCGAAGAGCTTTTTGAAGCAAGAAAACCAAAAGGTCTTGCAATTATTACTGAAATTAAGGGTGTTGCTACTCTTAAAGATACAAAGAAAAAACGTGAAATCATTGTAACGGACAATGAAAGCGGAGAAAGTAAGACATACTTAATTCCTTACGGTTCCCGTATTAAAATTCAGGACGGAGATTATCTGGAAGCCGGAGATGAGCTGACAGAAGGTTCTGTAAATCCACATGATATCCTTAGAATTAAAGGTGTTCGTGCGGTACAGGATTACATGATCCGTGAAGTTCAGAGAGTATACCGCCTGCAGGGTGTAGAAATCAATGATAAGCACGTTGAAGTTATTGTTCGTCAGATGCTGAAGAAAATCCGCATTGAGAACAATGGTGATACAGAATTCCTTCCGGGAACATTGGTTGACGTTCTTGATTTTGAAGAAGAGAATGAAAAACTTATTAAAGAAGGAAAAGAGCCGGCAGACGGAAAACAGGTTATGCTGGGTATCACAAAAGCTTCTCTGGCAACAAACTCCTTCTTATCTGCAGCTTCCTTCCAGGAAACAACAAAGGTTCTGACAGAAGCAGCAATTAAAGGAAAAGTTGACCCACTTATCGGTCTGAAAGAAAACGTTATTATTGGTAAGTTAATTCCTGCCGGAACAGGTATGAAGAAATATGCTAATATTAAACTGGATACAGACGGAGAAGATGAAGAAGAATTAGAAGACGAATTTTTCGAAGAGGAAGAAATCGTTGAAGAAACAGAAGCAGTAGAAGAAATGGAAGCTGAGGACGCAGAAGAAGCGGACGAAGTGGAAGAAGAAATTACTGAAGAGGAATAAATTGAAAAGGTGGTGTCCGGTAATTCGGACACCGCCTTTTTAGATATTAGAGATATAAAAATGTTTGATTGCATAGGCAGCAGCTCCGGAAGCTCCGGCGTATGTATCATAGTCTAAAATTTGAACTGTTTGGTCGGATGGGTCATCTACAAAAAGGAGCTGTTTTGTGATATAATCCATCAGCTCTTCTTTAATTTCTGTATTTGAAAAAAGATTGCCGTGAAGATAAATTTTATCCGGATTAGTAATAATTGCTAAATTCGATACAGTGATGCCCAGATATTTTAAAGCAGTAGAAATATAATTTCCAACCAGAGTGTCCCCTAGAGAAAAAGCGTTGGAAATATCTTCAATGGTCAACGCATCTGCACAGGGTTTCAGTGAGGGCAAAATTGTGTCTGCGTTACTTTCGTACAACAGACGGCAATATTTTAAAAGCCATGTTTCGCTGCAATATGTTTGAAGGCAGCCATACTTTCCACATTCACACTTCTTGCCGTTTGGATTTACAATGGTATGTCCGATTTCGCCGGCATAGTAATTTGTTCCCTGAAAAAGCTTTGAGTTTTCTATGAGAGCGCAGAACATACCGGCGCCCACATGAAAAAAAGCAAAGGTATCAGGTGAGGAACGGTCAAATAAATATCTTCCAAATGCCATACAGCGCACATTGTTTTCGCAGATAATAGGTATGTTTAACCGCTTTTTCAAAGCTTCTCCGCTAAACTGCGGACACAGAGAGGAATTGGTAATTACCTTATCCTGATGCGCATCGATATGCCCGGGAACGGCAATTCCCATTCCGACTATGGAAGCTGCGAAGGAAGGATTTTCTTTTAAAATATCTTCTGCTTTTTCTGCTATAAAATCAGTGATATTGCCATTATCGGTTTCCTTGACAGAAAACGAAGACTGAAATACTGTATCACCTCGCAAGTTGCAAATAGAAAAACGGATATGTCGGGAAGTAAATTCAATTCCCATAGCATATACCTTGTCCGGAACAATATCCAGCAAAATTCTTTTTCTTCCGGGGGAACAATCGGCGGCATTATCCTCTGCGCCGATTTCCTGTATGATGCCTTCTTGAATAAAGTTTCCGGAAATGGACGTTACTGTTGCCGGAGTAATTTGTGTTTGCTTGGCAATCGTGGAGCGTGCAACAGGTGCATTGCGGAAAATGTATTCCAATATGGTACTTCGGTTTTCTTGATTAGTCATAAACGTTTAACCTCCTATTACAGGGAAACCGGCATAATTGGTAGAAACCTCTATAACACGATAAACGTCAAGCGCCTTCTGGAAGTCAAGCTCGTGTGAACAAATAAAATCATGAAAATCTTTCCATGCCTTTTGGGTATTTTCCTGTTCCCCTCCTGCTAAATAATAAAGTGCATTTGCTAATAGTATACAATACTCATTATGGTAGTCAAGATGTTTACAGAAAATGTCAGTTATAGCAGATGGATGTGTGGCAGGGAAGGTCTCCTGATTTTTCTTAAAGCGCAGCAAAACTTCTTTTAATTTCATCATATTTTCCTGTACGGTTTTGTTTTCACGAGGACCTTTTCCGTTAAAGTAATCACAGTCGCAAAGAGCAGAAACCTGACTTAAATATTGGTAGTAAATTTTCCAGTTTTCGCCGTATGCTGCAGAAAAATATTCTTCAGCCAGTTCTTCAAAGGTTTGTGTTGTTCCGAAAAGACATTTGCCCATTACATAATTGGGGAGTCCGTTAGGTAAAAATGCCCGAAGCTCCTGACAACTGATATAACCGTCTAAATGAAGCGCTTTTAAATATTTAATATCATCATAAATGATTTTTGAAATATGCACATACCCCATATCACCGTAATGCGCCCGTCCCAAAGGATAGTCATAGTCAAAACATTCGCCATTAAAGGTTTTTTGCCATTGGCTTAAGAAAGACAAATTTTCTTCCAGATTAACAGGAAGAGTAATTTTATTACGCACATATGCAGGAGAAGCAGGAAGCTCTTTTGGCATTTGGTAAGATTTCTTAAAAGTACGGCTGATTGGCGCAAACATCATAACAAATCGGTCAGGGTTTAGGATTTCTTCTTTTTGAGGCGCCCAAAGCAATTCCTCGTAAATCAAAAAGACAATTTTTGTTTTTAATTTTTTTTCTGTGAGAAGAGCATCAATTCTATTCAGTATACGCACATATAAATCAGTCGGTATGGACTTTTGACAATTTTCACATTCACAATGGTTATTGGCAGCATCGGCCAGCCATACATGAAGGTAATCAACCTCAGGGTGTTTTTTAGCATAAGCTACAACCTTTTCGGCAAAACTTTCCACTACGTCAGGGTTGGAATAGCATAAGTTTGTGTTAATAGGGATGCCTCCAAAGAAGCCTCTTTCGCCATTTACCAATGCTGTGAGGGGGAGCTGAGATTTATCCAAGGTGTTATCTGCCTCTACCCAGCCTAGTGTGTTTTGATTTAAAACAGAACAAGTCCAGCCATGCCCTACACGATGATGCTTTAAGCTACGTTTTTGTAATTCCTTATCTATCAGAAGTGAAATTTCAGCAGCTTTTTCTAATGAAAATTCTTCGGCAGAGAGCATAGGGTTATTTTTGTGACTGTACCATAAATTTAAGAAAGCATAGGGAAGCTCAAACTGTAAGAAAAAAGTATTGAAACCCAATTTTGGAAGCCAGTCAATAAATTCAAAAATGTTTTCAGGACAATCTGCCCCTTCAATACAAACACCGCGGTATTTATTTTCTGCTTTTTCATGACAGCAAATATCCAAGTCTTCCGTGGAAGAAAGCATCGGAAGATATTCATAAGCTTTTCCGGGCCTTAGAAAGCGGCAACCCAAAAGTGTCAGATATTTATAAATACCCAGCAGGACTGAGCGAGAATTACTTCCATAAATATGTCCGTTTCCTTTAGAGACTTCGATATGATATTCATCATCTGTATCAGAATGTTTTTGAGAGTCAGGGAAAAGCTCAAGTGCAATAGTAGAGTGCTGTATCGTGCTGTCGTCAACAAAAACAATTGAATTAGTTATTTTTGATAAATAATATTTTAACTCCGAAGCAGCGAAAGAAATAGTTTCTGACTCTTTTGAATATACTAATCTGATATACATGGTATTTCCTCCGTTTAATTATTATTTATTATTATTTAAAATAAAAAATTATAGATAAATTATATCGGAAAGAAATTGAAAAGTATATGTTAAAAATGCACATAAATAAAAGGTGATTATTGACTATAATTAACGAAATGTTTAAAATATATTGATTTATAGAAATAAATATAGTATATTATAACCAGAGAAAAACAGGTTTAATAATTTATATTAAATAATAAATATAGGAGGAAGATATGGAGGGAAAAACTACTTTGACAGAATTTCGAAAAATGAATTCTGTAAAGAAAAAAAGGATTGTGCGAAAGAATATGTGGTGCTGGGTTTTTATGCTGCCTACATTGCTTTTATATATTCTTTTTCAGGGATATCCGATTATTACAAGCGCATGGTATTCCATGCTGGACTGGTCAGGAATGACTATGAATGCAACTTTTGTAGGCTTACAGAATTTTAAGGAGCTATTGGCGGATCCGCTATTTAAGAATTCTGTTGTAAACAGCTTTAAATATATGATATTCAGCGTGCCGATACAGTTGATTTTATCATTGGTAATTGCTTACATACTGACAAGTATTATCAGAAAAGGCGCTACGGTGTTTCGTACGATGTACTTTATTCCGGTTATTACCACGGCATCTATTGTAGGAATTATTATGATTTTTATTTTTGGAGGAACAGGACCAATCAATCAGGTGCTTGCTCTTTTGGGAATTGATACTATTAACTTCTTGGGAGATGAAAAGACTGCATTATTTACTGTGGTTCTTATAGGAATATGGAAAGATTTGGGAACCTATATGATTTATTGGATTGCGGCTTTGCAAAGCGTATCTCAGGATGTATATGAAGCAGCTAAAATTGATGGAGCAGGCAAATTCAGAACTTTTACGGATGTAGTATTTCCATTAATTCTTCCTATTGGAGGAGTTATTGCTGTACTTTGTGTTATCGGTTCTTTGAAAGTATTTGATATTGTTCAAACGATGACAAACGGAGGACCATATTTTGCAACCGATGTGGTGGCAACCTTTGTATATCGTACTGCATACTCTAGTACAACAGGAAGCCCAAGGCTGGGATATGCCAGTGCGGCGGCATTGCTGTTTGGTCTGATGGTAGTAACAATTGGTGTGGTTCTTAATCTTGTGAAGAACTACTTTAATAAGAAGAGAAATGTGTGAGAAAGGAGAACGCTATGAAAAAAGTAGGAAAATCTATCATTTACATATTGCTTGCGGTAGTGGCGTTTGTCTGGGTATATCCGTTTATCTGGATGATTACAGCTTCCTTGAAAACACAGGATGAATTTTTTGCAAGCGGATTGAGTCTGATACCGAAAAGCTTAAATTTTGAAAACTATGTAAGAGCGTGGAACAATGCCAACTTCGGCGTATACTTTAAAAACTCTATTATTGTAACGGTCAGCGTTGTTGTAATCGTATTGCTGGCTACATCAGCGGCAGGTTATGTTATGGGGCGTTACGCATTTGTCGGTAAAAAGCTGATTATGGGAATTTTTATGGCAAGTATCACAATCCCGTTGGTATTTACAGTTATTCCTATTTACGAATTATTAAAAGAAATGGGATTAGAGTCCAATCTGTTAGGCTTAATTCTGGCAGAAGCCGGAGGAGGACATGTAATCTTCCTGATGCTGTTTTCCAGTTTTTACGGAGGTCTTCCCAAGGAACTGGAAGAAGCGGCAACTATTGACGGAAGTGGATTTATGAAAACATATACCAGCATCATGTTCCCTCTTGCAAAGCCTATTATGGCTACTGTAGTGATTATGCAGTTCATCTGGACATGGAACTCTTTCCTTCTGCCGTTAATTGTAACACTTAGTAAACCAGAGCTTAGAACATTAGCAGTAGGTCTTTATGCTTTAAGAGGTGAAAATGTAGTAGACTGGACAGGAATTGCAGCTGGTGCATGTATTGCAGTTCTTCCGATTATTATTATTTTTATATGTTTACAGAGATATTTTGTGGACGGCGTAGCAGGTGCAGTTAAGAGTTGAGAAATTTTATTAAGTGAAAAAATCATTATGATTTAAAATAAGGAGGAAAAAAATGAAGAAGCGAATTGCAGCATTATTTATGGCAGGTCTTATGGTGGTTTCAGCAGCAGGATGCGGACCAAACGTAAGCGGAGAAAAGGAAACACAGAAAGAAGAAGCATCTACGGAGAAAAAGGACGATGACAAAGGCGGAGAAAAAGTTCTTCAGGTCGTAGATATGAGTGACAGTACAAAAGCCAGAAGGGAAGAGTACAACAAAAAGTTTGAAGAAGAAAACAACTGTAAGGTGGAATATACCGTTCTTTCTGGTGACCAGTATCAGACAACTATCAACTCTTCTATTAAAGCAAATACAGCTCCTGACTTATTTGCTTTGCCAAGTGGTGTAAAACTTTCCACAGCAGTGGAAGAGGGCTGGTATATGCCAATGAATGATTATGTGGAAGAGGGATTTTTTGATACATTTTCAGAAGGTTCTTTAAATGAAGGTGTTACTACAATGGATGGACAGGTATATGTTTTACCTGAAGCAGCGAATATTGTAAATACTCTTGTTTTTTATAATGAAACAGTTTTAGAAGATGCAGGAGTTGATGTGAATAATCTTCCAAAAACATGGACAGAATTCAGAGAAGTCTGTAAACAGGTAACAGAAGCAGGAAAAGGTAAATATTACGGAATGATTGAGGGTGGAAAACAGGTTAATCGTCTGGAAATTGCAATTCGTGCATTATCCAACCTTGCAGGAAGTAAATCCAATGATATTGGGGTTATCAGTATGGTAGACGGAAAAAACGTTTTAGCTTCCGATGCAATGGTTCAGGCATTTGATTTTTACAGCGGATTAGTACAGGACAGAAGCTTCCATCCGGACTCTGCAAACCTTGCAGCTCCGGAAGCAAGAGCTTTATTTGCACAAAATCAGGCTGCATTCTTAATTCAGGGTGCTTGGTGTATTTCAACATGGGAAAAAGAAAACCCGGATTTAAAATTCGGTGTTATGCCAATGCCTGAACCGGATGACGGTGCAAAAGGCGGTCTTCCATATATCGGAGCACAGCCATGGATGGGTATTTCTAAAAACTCCGATAATCCGGAACTGGCAGCAAAATATCTTCAAGGATTGTATTCAGAAGAATATCAGTCAGGCGTAGTGGAAGACGGTGGATTTGTATCTGCGATTGAAGGTATCAATGAAAAATATATGAAAGACGGCGTTATGAAAGAATATTATACAATCGCAAAAGAACAGGGTAAATTATGTCCGGATCCGATTGTAGCAAAAGCAGATGCAGCGAAGGTTTACGCAAATGTAACAGAAGTTTCACCAAACCTTGGCCAGATTGTTCAGGGTGTGCTGACAGGAAAAACAGACTATAAAGAGTCTTTACAGACCTTATCCGACAATACCCAGAAGGCATGGGATGAAGCGATTGCAAAAGCACAAGAAGGTGGCGCTGACGTTTCAGCAGCAGACTTTGAATTTGCAAATTGGAACCCATTGGAAGATTATACGACAGAAAGTTATAACAATCGATAGACTCCTGTTTGGGCGGGGCATTTCCTTGGGAAAAGGGATGCCTCGTTTTTTGTGCGCAGAAAGGAAAAGTTTCTGTAAGAAATAGAAAAAATCCCTTGACACGGGAAAAGTTCATAGATATAATGAAAAAGCGTGCATAAGAAACGTAAATTTTTTTGTGCGCAAAAAAGATTATTCACGGTGATGAATAACTGGCAGCCACTTATTTCTTTTATGAAAATAAAAGAATGTGCAAATTTTACAGGAGGTGAAAGGAATGCCAACATTTAACCAGTTAGTAAAAAAAGGACGTCAGACAACAGTTAAAAAATCTACTGCGCCTGCACTCCAGAAAAGCTACAACTCTTTACAGAAAAAGACATCTGATATGTCTTCTCCACAGAAGAGAGGTGTTTGTACAGCTGTTAAGACTGCTACACCTAAAAAACCTAACTCTGCTCTTAGAAAAATCGCCAGAGTTCGTCTTTCTAACGGAATTGAAGTAACAAGCTACATTCCAGGAGAAGGTCACAACTTACAGGAGCACAGCGTTGTTCTTATCCGCGGCGGTAGAGTAAAAGACTTACCAGGTACAAGATATCACATTATTCGTGGTACATTAGATACAGCAGGTGTTGCTAACAGACGCCAGGCTCGTTCTAAATACGGTGCTAAAAGACCGAAAAAATAAATAAAAATTAGTAACTTTTAAAAATCCAGAAATAGCAAAGCAAAATTTGCTATGATGAATTCATAGAAGTCACAAAGAACTATTAAAATTGTACCGGGATTCCATAAGCCCAGTAGTGGCTGCGGGTTTAGATATAGGATTTACCGAGTGCGAACATACAGGATAGTTTGTGTGAGTACCTATGATTTAATCGGATATGATTAAGGAGGGAAGTAACGTGCCACGTAAAGGACATACTCAGAAAAGAGACGTTCTGGCTGATCCAATGTACAACAGCAAGGTAGTTACAAAACTTATCAACAGCATTATGTTAGATGGTAAGAAAGGTGTAGCTCAGAAAATTGTTTACGGTGCATTCGCCAGAGTGGAAGAAAAAGCTGGAAAACCAGCAATCGAAGTATTTGAAGAAGCAATGAACAATATCATGCCAGTATTAGAAGTTAAAGCAAGACGTATCGGTGGTGCAACATATCAGGTGCCAATCGAGGTAAGAGCAGACAGACGTCAGGCATTAGCTCTTCGTTGGATTACATTGTACGCTCGTAAAAGAGGCGAAAAAACAATGGAAGAAAGACTGGCTAATGAGTTATTAGATGCTATGAATAACACAGGAGCATCTGTTAAGAAGAAAGAAGACATGCATAAGATGGCTGAAGCAAATAAAGCATTTGCTCACTATCGTTTCTAAGAGGAGGAAATCCAATTGGCTGGAAGAGAATATCCATTAGAGAGAACCAGAAACATCGGTATTATGGCTCATATTGATGCTGGTAAAACTACCACAACAGAGCGTATTCTGTACTATACCGGTGTAAACTATAAAATCGGTGATACTCATGAAGGTACTGCTACCATGGACTGGATGGAGCAGGAACAGGAAAGAGGTATCACAATTACTTCAGCCGCTACTACATGCCACTGGACTCTGCAGGAAAACTGCAAACCAAAAGCTGGTGCATTAGAGCATCGTATCAACATCATTGATACACCGGGACACGTTGACTTTACAGTAGAAGTTGAGCGTTCTCTTCGTGTACTTGATGGTGCGGTAGGTGTATTCTGTGCTAAGGGCGGTGTTGAACCACAGTCTGAAAACGTATGGCGTCAGGCTGACACTTACAATGTACCTCGTATGGCTTTCATCAACAAGATGGACATCCTTGGTGCAGACTTCTACAACGCAGTAGAACAGATTAAAACAAGATTAGGTAAAAATGCTATCTGCATTCAGTTACCAATCGGTAAAGAAGACGAATTCAAAGGTATCGTTGACTTATTCGAAATGAAAGCTTACATCTACAATGATGATAAGGGTGATGACATTTCTATCGTAGATATTCCGGAAGATATGAAGGATGACGCAGAACTGTACCGTACAGAGCTGGTTGAAAAAATCTGCGAATTAGACGATGACCTTATGATGGAATACTTAGAAGGAGAAGAACCTTCTAACGAAGCATTAAAAGCAGCTTTAAGAAAAGGTACATGCGAATGTGCTGCTGTTCCTGTTTGCTGTGGTACAGCTTACAGAAACAAAGGTGTTCAGAAGCTTCTTGATGCTATCATTGAGTTCATGCCATCACCGGTAGACGTACCTGCTATTCAGGGTACAGACTTAGATGGAAACCCAATGGAAAAACATTCCTCAGATGATGAACCATTTGCAGCTCTTGCATTCAAAATCATGGTTGACCCATTTGTTGGTAAGCTTGCATTCTTCCGTGTATATTCAGGAACAATCAACTCCGGTTCTTATGTTCTGAACTCTACAAAAGGAAAGAAAGAACGTGTTGGACGTATCCTTCAGATGCACGCTAACAAACGTCAGGAATTAGATAAAGTATATGCCGGTGATATCGCAGCAGCTGTTGGTTTGAAATTTACAACAACAGGTGATACAATCTGTGACGAACAGCATCCGGTAATTCTGGAGTCTATGGAATTCCCAGAACCAGTTATCGAGCTTGCTATCGAGCCTAAGACAAAAGCTGGTCAGGGTAAATTAGGTGAGTCTTTAGCAAAACTTGCTGAAGAAGACCCAACATTCCGTGCTCATACAAATAAAGAAACAGGACAGACAATCATCGCTGGTATGGGTGAGCTTCACCTGGAAATCATCGTAGACCGTCTGCTTCGTGAATTCAAAGTAGAAGCAAACGTAGGTGCTCCTCAGGTTGCTTACAAAGAAACATTTACAAAAGCAGTAGATGTTGACAGCAAATATGCAAAACAGTCTGGTGGTCGTGGTCAGTACGGTCACTGTAAAGTTAAATTCGAGCCAATGGATGCCAACGGAGAAGAACTGTTCAAGTTCGAGTCCACAGTTGTTGGTGGTGCTATTCCTAAAGAATACATCCCAGCTGTTGGTGAAGGTATCGAAGAAGCTATGAAGGCTGGTATCCTGGGCGGCTTCCCAGTAGTTGGCGTTTCTGCTAACGTATATGATGGTTCTTACCATGAAGTCGACTCTTCTGAAATGGCATTCCACATTGCAGGTTCTCTTGCATTTAAAGATGCTATGGCAAAAGCGTCACCAGTACTTCTTGAGCCAATCATGAGAGTTGAAGTTACAACTCCGGAAGAGTACATGGGTGATATTATCGGTGATATCAACTCCCGTCGTGGTCGTATCGAAGGTATGGATGATATCGGCGGTGGTAAAATGATCCGCGGATTCGTTCCTTTGGCTGAAATGTTCGGATATGCAACAGACTTACGTTCCAGAACACAGGGCCGTGGTAACTACTCCATGTTCTTTGAAAAATATGAACCAGTTCCAAAATCTGTACAGGAAAAGGTTCTGTCTGGAAAAGCAGACAAATAATTAAATAGTTAAATAAAACTTGCAAATATCCTTGATTTGCAATATAATCAAGGATAGCAGGTTGACTATATCAACCGCCTCGTTATGAGGCAACAAAATCAAAATAATATATGCCCAAACGGGGCGCATGTTAAACAAGGAGGACATTCAAAATGGCTAAAGCTAAATTTGAAAGAAGCAAACCGCATTGTAACATTGGTACTATCGGACACGTTGACCATGGTAAAACAACTTTAACAGCTGCTATCACAAAAACTCTTGCTGCAAGAGTTGCTGGTAACACAGCTACAGATTTCGAAAATATCGATAAAGCTCCAGAAGAAAGAGAACGTGGTATCACAATCTCTACTTCTCACGTAGAATATGAAACAGAAAACCGTCACTACGCACACGTTGACTGCCCAGGACATGCTGACTACGTTAAAAACATGATCACAGGTGCAGCTCAGATGGATGGTGCTATCTTAGTAGTAGCTGCTACAGATGGTGTTATGGCTCAGACTAAAGAACATATCCTGTTATCTCGTCAGGTAGGTGTTCCTTACATCGTTGTATTCATGAACAAATGTGATATGGTTGACGATGAAGAATTACTTGAATTAGTAGACATGGAAATCCGTGAACTGTTAAGCGAATATGATTTCCCAGGCGATGATACACCAATCATCCAGGGTTCTGCTTTAAAAGCTCTTGAAGATCCAAACGGCGAATGGGGCGACAAAATCATGGAATTAATGGCTGCTGTTGATAGCTGGATTCCAAACCCACAGCGTGACACAGATAAAGACTTCATCATGCCTGTAGAAGACGTATTCTCTATCACAGGTCGTGGTACAGTTGCTACAGGTAGAGTAGAAGCTGGTACACTTCATGTATCTGACGAAGTTGAAATCGTTGGTCTTAAAGAAGAAACACGTAAAGTAGTTGTAACAGGTATCGAAATGTTCCGTAAACTGTTAGACGAAGCTCAGGCTGGTGATAACATCGGTGCACTTCTTCGTGGTGTTCAGAGAAACGAAATCGAAAGAGGACAGGTTCTCGCTAAACCAGGCAGCATCACATGCCATACAAAATTCACAGCTCAGGTTTACGTTTTAACAAAAGATGAAGGTGGTCGTCATACTCCATTCTTCAACAACTACCGTCCACAGTTCTACTTCAGAACAACAGACGTTACAGGTGTTTGTATGTTACCAGAAGGTACAGAAATGTGCATGCCTGGTGATAACGTAGAAATGACAATCGAACTGATCCACCCAATCGCTATGGCTCAGGGTCTTACATTCGCTATCCGTGAAGGTGGTAGAACTGTAGGTTCAGGTCGTGTTGCTACAATCATCGAGTAATTAGAATAAAATATAGAGTATCGAAAGATACATTGTGTCCAAGCGTAAGATACCCCGGAACCGTAAGGTTTCCGGGGTTTTTCTGTTGGGGAGGAAAATGAAAGTTGAAAAGTCTATAGAAATTTTAATTATGATATGCTACAATAATTTCAAAGCATTATATTTTCGATAGTCTAATACGTCTGTTGCGGTATCTGACCGTGTCTGAAAATCTAACAGCATATCAAGGGAAATCTCAATGCTTTTATTCGCAGTAAAAAAGAAAAATGCAGAGAGATTTTTGAATGTGTATTGTAAACGACGATTCAGACATGTAAGGAAAAAGCTGGAAATGAATGATTTCAGAAAATCTCCTGCGAACATAAAAAGGAGGAAGTGATTTTATGAAAACATTAGACAGTATTCCGAACAGAACATACAAAGCGACTATCTTTGCTATGCTGTTTGAAGACAAGGAGCATTTATTGGAGCTTTATAATGCAATTAGCGTAAACATTACACTAATCCGGAAATGTTGGAGATTAATACGCTAGAAAACGCTATCTATATGGCTATGAGAAATGATATTTCGTTTCTTATAGATGCCCGATTATCGCTATATGAGCATCAGTCTACATATAGTCTTAATTTACCCCTTCGATTTCTGCTTTATATTTCTGCGCTATATTCGTCTATGACCAGAGAAGCTAATTTATATGGGACAAAACCTATAGAACTGCCACCGCCACGTTTTGTGATTTTTTATAACGGGAAGGTGGAACAGCCGGATAGACAGATATTAAAATTATCCGATTTGTATACTATAAAAGAGGAATGCAGTTTGGAACTGGAAGAAGCAGTTGAGAGAGCCATAAAGGAGTGTATTCAGGAAGGAATTCTCAAAGAATTTCTGGAAAAAAATCGAGCGGAGGCAAAAAATATGAGCATATTTGAATATGACCAGGAAAAGCATATAAAGTAGGAAAGAGAAGCGGCTTGGGAAGAAGGAAAAAAAGCGGGAGAGCGTGATATGCTTTTGAAGCTTGCAGAGAAAAAATTAAGAAAAGGGAAAACGATAGCTGAGATTGCAGAGGAATTAGAAGAGAGCGAAAAAACTATAAAAGAGATTTTAGAAAGCAGAAAAGGATAAGAAGATAAAAATATGATAAAATAGCACCATGAAATAGAATAGGTGGTGAAAACATGGAAAACAGTTATAGTTTCCAGAGTCCTATTGGATTTTTAACAATTTGTGAGCAGGATAATCAGTTGATACGTTTATATTTGGATAATCAGGATAGGGGAATTTTGCAAAGTCGAAACTTTGAGTATCATTCGGACTTTTTGCATGAAGTATATCATCAGCTAAACGAGTATTTTGCCGGTAAGCGAAAAATTTTTGATTTGCCTGTAGATGGTAAAGGAACCGCATTTCAAAAGGCAGTCTGGAGAGAATTACAGAAAATTCCTTATGGAGAAACAAGAAGTTATGAGGATATTGCCGTTGCCATAGGCAATAAAAAAGCAGTTCGGGCAATTGGACAGGCAAATGGCAGAAATCCTATTATGATTGTTGTTCCATGTCACAGAGTTATTCGCAAAAATGGGGATATTTCCGGTTTTGCCTGTGGAGTAGAGGCAAAAAGATATCTGTTGAATTTAGAAAGAGAGAACAGCATAAACCAGTTATAGGGAAATTTATAAAGGGCACAATAATTATAGTAGAGAAAAATCAGTAATGATGAGGAGGAAATCAGATATGAAGAAATTAGCATTGGGATTACTTGCAGTGACATTGCTTTGCGGATGTGGGACCAAGGAAGCAAAAATTTCAATGGAAGAAGCAAAAGAGGCAGCATTAAAAGCGTTTCAGGGAGATATCATACAGTCTAATAAAGACGAAGATGACGGTAAGGTAGTATATGAATTTATTATTGATAATGGACCGAACCGGTGTGAGGTAGAAATTGATGGAAATACAGGAGAGGTCTTAAAAAGTGAGTTGGAAGATAGTCGATTGAGAACCGTTCCTCAGCCATCAGAAGAACCTTCACAAGAGAGTTCACAGCCACAGAACAGCGAAGAAATTATTACAGAAGATGAAGCAAAGGAAGCAGCGCTGGCACGAAGCGGAGCAGGTAGTGTAGTAAAATCTGAGTTGGACACAGACGATGGAAATGTTCGATATGAGATTGAAATACATGACGGCAACAAGGAAATTAACGTGGAAGTAGATGCTGTTACAAAGGAAATTTTGCACTATGAAGAAGAAATCATAGATTAAAGATAGGCGAGATGTAATAGTCAGTTGCAGAAAATCATGGTAGAATAATAAAAAACATGAATGAAAGCAAAGGAAGCAGAATATGGAACAGAAGAAAGAAATCTATAGTGCATATACAGAAATTTTAAAAGAAGAGCTGATGGCAGCAATGGGCTGTACAGAACCGATTGCGTTGGCCTATGCGGCAGCAATAGCAAGGAGAGAATTAAACGACCTTCCGGATAAAGTTTTGGTTCAGACAAGCGGAAGTATCATTAAAAATGTGAAGTCTGTGATTGTGCCAAATACAGGTCATTTAAAGGGAATTCCGGCAGCAGTTTCAGCGGGAATTGTTGCAGGAAACCCAGATAAAGAGTTGGAAGTTATTGCAGATGTTTCAAAAGATGATATAAAAAATATTGAGAAATTTATGCAAGAGAAAGAAATTGTCGTTGAGCATCTTGATGAGGGGATTATTTTCGATATTGTAATTACTCTGTATAAAGGAGAGGATTATGCAAAGGTACATATTATTAATTCCCACACAAACGTAGTTTTGGTGGAGCATAATCATCAGATTTTGAAAAGCTCAGACTGCTTAAATGATATGCCTTCTGATACAGTGAAGTATGAATTGTTGAATATGAAAGATATCTGGGATTATATTAACCATGTGGAGCTAGTTGATATAAAAGATATTTTGGATAGACAGATTGCATATAATATGGCTATTGCAGAAGAAGGGTTACAGGCAGATTACGGGGCAAATATTGGAAAAGTTATTCTTTCCAGTGATGCAAACAGCCTAAAAGCCAGAGCAGCAGCTATGGCAGCAGCCGGTTCCGATGCCAGAATGAATGGTTGTGAATTGCCGGTTATTATTAACTCAGGAAGTGGAAATCAGGGAATTACGGTTTCTGTGCCTGTAATTACTTATGCAAAAGAACTGAAAGCCACAGATGAGCAGTTATATCGTGCTCTGGCGTTGTCTAATTTAACTGCTATTCATCAGAGAACACCTATAGGAAGGCTTTCTGCATATTGTGGTGCTGTAAACGCAGGAGCAGCAGCAGGAGCAGGAATTGCGTATTTGTCAGGCGGTGATTATGAAGCGGTTATTCATACAGTAGTAAATGCTTTGGCAATCGTATCAGGAATTATTTGTGATGGAGCAAAGGCGTCTTGCGCAGGGAAAATTGCATTTGCAGTTGAAGCAGGAATTTTAGGTTATAATATGTATATGCAGGGACAACAGTTCTATGGTGGTGACGGAATTGTAAAGAAAGGCATTGAAGATACCCTGAAAAGTGTAGGCAGATTAGGCAAAGACGGAATGAAGGGAACTAATGAAGAAATTATTAAAATTATGCTGGAATAAAGGGGAGGGTTGTATTTTTACAGGATTTGTGGTAAATTCAAACTCTGTAGTTAAAGTTTTAGAGTAAGGAGTTTTTACCATGATTGTGGATGTATTATTAGATGCTTTGTTGGATACAGTAAAATTGATTCCTTTTTTGTTTCTGACGTATTTCTTAATGGAGTACCTTGAACATAAAACAAAAGAAAAATCAAAAAGTATGATAAAAAAAGCCGGCAAATTTGGCCCTTTTATGGGAGGTGTTCTGGGAGCATTTCCTCAGTGTGGGTTTTCAGCAGCAGCTTCAGGTTTTTATGCAGGCGGAGTTATATCTCTGGGAACGCTTTTGGCAATCTTTCTTTCTACATCAGATGAAATGCTTCCGATTTTTATATCAGAAGCAGTTAGCCTGAGTGTGATTTTCAAGGTTCTTGCCATGAAAGTGGGAATTGGTATCGTATCTGGTTTCAGTATTGATTTTTTGTGGCGAAAATATGAGAAAAGTCCTCATAATCATAAAGAACATCATGAGAAAGATATTCATGATTTGTGCGAAAGTGAACATTGCCATTGTGAACAGGGAAGTATTTTAAAATCAGCTCTTTGGCATACATTGCAGATTGTTTTGTTTATTTTTCTGGTTTCTGCAGCTATTGGATTTTGTGTGGAAAGTATCGGAGCTGACAGAATTGGAGGTCTGATAAGCCGCCAGCCTGTTATAGGAGTATTTTTAGCTGCACTTATTGGGATGATACCAAACTGTGCCGCATCTGTTATTATTACTCAGATGTATTTAGGCGGTATTCTGGGAGTGGGACAGATGATAGCAGGCTTACTTGCAGGAGCAGGAGTAGGAATTTTGGTGCTGTTTAAGAGCAATAGAGATATGAAAGAAAATCTGCAGATAGCGGCTTTGCTTTATGGAGTTAGCGTTTTTTGGGGGATTTTCATTGAATTGACAGGAATTGTATTATAGAAGAAGCTGTTGTATTAAGCAATATTCAGATTTTGGTACTGCTTAATATAACAGCTTTTTTATTTCATAGGAAATTGCGTCCTATGAAATAAAAACTGCTCCGCAAGGATCGCACTGCGGCAGATAGGTATCATATTTCTGAAGCAACCCGCCGCAGGCGGAGAATTCTGCAAAGCAGAATTCTTGTTTATAATATCCCCCTAGGGGGCTTATACAGTTTTTTAGTTTATTGTATACTGAATGATGAAAATATACATGAATTTACATATATAGAATATGGGAAAGAGATTGATATGAATGAAATGATATACCATGAAAATGAATTGCAGCCATCTATTGAAGCATATTGGACAAGGCGTGCATCATCTTATACAGATGTAATTAAGAAAAATCTGGCGGATGGCTGGGAAGATATATGGGCGAATGAGCTGATTTCCTATTTTCCAAAGGGAGAAGTTTGCAGTAAGATGAAAATTTTAGATATTGGAACAGGTCCGGGCTTTTATTCTATTATTTTATCAAAAAGAGGATATCAGATGACGGCTGTTGACAGCTCCGAAGGAATGTTGGAAGAAGCAAAGCATAATGCAGGGGAGTTGGCGGATAATATAGAGTTCCTTTGTATGGATGCACAGAAGCTGGACTTTGAAGATAATACGTTTGATGTAATCGTAACCAGAAATCTGACATGGAATTTACCAAAGCCGGCAGAGGCGTATAAAGAATGGAAGCGAGTTTTGAAACCAAACGGAATACTTTTGAATTTTGATGCAAATTGGTATTCTTATCTGTTTGATGAAGAGAAGGAAAAGGAATATCAGCAGGACCGCTTAAATACGGTAAAAGCAGGTGTAGAAGACCATGGCGCTTATGAGGAGGGCGATATGATGGAGGATATCTCCAGATGCTTGCCTATGGGAAAGGTAAAACGTCCTCAGTGGGATTTAGCTGTTTTGCTAGAATGTGGTTTTAAAACGGTCTCCGCAGATACTACCGTAGGAGAACGTGTGTGGAATGCAGAGGAGAAAATTAACTATGCGTCAACACCGGGATTTATGATTGTTGCCGTAAAATAGGGAGAGATACAAATATATGGAGAGAAACAAAACGTTTTGCCTCGGGGATTTTCAGGTAGAGCCGGGTGAAAAGAAAAGTGGTTATATTTTAATCGGAAATGGCGAATTTGAACTGCCGATAACCGTTTTAAACGGTAAAAAATCAGGAAAGACCGTGCTGATTACAGCCGGTATTCATGGAGCGGAATATGTGGGAATACAATCTTCCATAGAACTGGCAGAGCATTTGAAAATTGAGAAAATCGTCGGTACGATTGTAATTATAAAGGTAGTCAATCGACAGGCATTTGAAATGCGCAGCGGCAGTGAAGGATTTGAAGATGGCGTGAACTTAAACAGAGTATTTCCGGGGAAAGAAACAGGAAGCCAAATGGAACGATTAGCGTATGCCATAGAAAAAGAACTGTTTCCTTGTGCGGACTTTTATATTGATTTACATAGCGGGGACAGCTATGAACAATTAACGCCATACATTTATTATGCAGGTATAGCAGAAACGGATGTAGTAGAAATTTCAAGGAAAATGGCAGAGCAGGCAGATGTGCCATATATGGTACGCTCCAGCGTAGCAAAGGGAGGATGTTATAATTATGCCGCTTGTCTGGGTATACCGTCTGTTTTAATTGAGAGAGGACAGATGGGAGGATGGACAAAGGAAGAAGCCCATTCTACCAGAAGAGATGTCAGAAATATTCTGTGCTGTCTGGGGGGATATTTGGGACAGAAGGATTATAGAAATTATTACCCTCTTGAAGTGACAGATGTCAGCTATCAGGCAGCCACAAAAATGGGAATGTGGTATCCCTATAAAAAGCCGGGAGAAATGATACGGCAGGGAGAAGTGCTTGGTGTAGTCAAGGATTATGAAGGCAGAGTTCTGGAAGTCAGCAGGGCAGAATATGACGGAGTTATTCTGTACCAGACAGGAAGCTTACAGGTAAAAGAAGGCGGTCCTATGATTGCTTATGGAAAAATTTCCAAAGAGTCTGATGACAGAAAGCAGAAAATTACAGAATATTGGACAAAGAGAAGCGACAGTTTTCAGGAACAAAGGCGTGCAGAATTACACGATGATATAGCCCAAAGGTGGCTGAAGGAAATTTTGCAATATGTTCCAAAGAAAAAATTGAAAATTCTTGACGTAGGCTGTGGCTCCGGCTTTTTTACTATTTTAATGGCGCAGCAGGGTCATGAGGTTATCGGTGTAGATTTGACAGCGGATATGATAACAAGAGCAAAGGAATTGGCGGCAGAGGAAAAGGCAGATTGCACATTTCAGGTCATGGATGCAGAAAATTTAGAATTTGCAGATGAAGCTTTTGACATGGTCATTTCCAGAAACCTTACATGGACATTGCCGGATGCAGAAAGGGCATACAGTGAATGGCTGCGAGTTTTGAAAAAAGGCGGCTGCCTTTTGAATTTTGACGCCAATTATGGAATAAGTGATTGCTCTGATACTTCTCAGTTACCTCAAAATCATGCGCATAATCAGTTGGGATTTGAACTTTTGCAGGAGTGTGAGGAAATTAAGAGACAGCTTCCCATCAGTTCTTATCAGCGCCCTGCATGGGATGTAGGAGCTCTTGGCAAACTGGGGGCGGCAGAATTGAAGATTGATTTTCATGTGAGCCAGAGAATTTATATAGAGAAAGATGAATTTTACAATCCGGATCCTCTTTTTATGATTTATGTGCGGAAAGGAGAGTAGAATGAAAAAATATGTAGTCAAACGACTGTTACAGCTAATTCCTATTTTGCTGGTAATCACTTTCTTATCCTTTGGGATGATGCGTCTTGCCGGAAGTGACGCAGTAATGCAAAAGATGGAAAATACAGGTATGGTGGTTTCAGAAGAAGTAATGGATAAGGCAAGGGCGGAATTAGGCTTGGATAAACCATTTTTAACACAGTATTTTGTATGGCTTGGAAATTTACTGAAGGGAGATATGGGAACCAGCTATATATCAGGGAAAGAAGTTTTCCCAACCTTTATTTCTAAGCTTCCGGCAACCTTACTGCTTACAGTGGTTTCCATTTTGCTTACTATAATTATTTCTGTTCCTTTGGGAGTATTGGCTGCTGTAAAGCAAAATCGTTTTACAGATTACCTTATTCGTGTTTGCAGTTTCATAGGCAACAGTATGCCGAACTTTTTTGTGGCGTTGCTGCTTATGTATTTTTTTGCAATCCGTATGAAAGTTTTTCCGGTTATCGCTACGGAAGTAAGCATAAAAAGTGTTGCGCTGCCCAGCTTTACACTTGCCATTGCCATGTCTGCGAAGTACCTTCGACAGGTGAGGGCTGCGGTTTTAGATGAACTGAGCAAGGATTATGTAATTGGCGCAAAAGCAAGGGGCGTGCGCTTCTCGGTTACCTTATGGAAAAGTGTTTTAAGAGCCTGCTTAGTGACAATTCTTACTTTACTGACTCTTTCTATCGGAAGCTTGCTGGGCGGTACAGCTATTGTGGAGTCCATTTTCCTGTGGGACGGAGTAGGTAAATTGGCGGTAGATGCTATCAATATGAGGGATTATCCCATGATACAGGCGTATGTTATCTGGATGGCAATTATTTATGTATGTGTGAATTTAATCACAGACCTTTCCTACCGTATTCTGGATCCAAGAATTCGATTAGGAGGTGAAAAAGCATGAGCGTAGAGAATAGAGTGCCATCTGTTCGAAAACAGAAGATTAAGAAAAATCACACGAAAACCAGATTGATTATTTTCCTGATTTTAGCGCTGGCGTTGCTTTTGGTTGCTGTTTTTGCACAGCAGCTTTGCCCCTATGATCCAAATGCACAGGATACCGCCATGTCATTGCGCCCGCCAAGTGCGGCACATCCTGCCGGAACAGACCGGTTTGGCAGGGATATGTTTTCACGTATTCTTGTAGGGCTTCAGACAAGTGTTTTGGCAACACTTTCTCTGGTAGTGATTATCACGGTGATTGGAACTGCGGTAGGCGTCTTATGCGGTTATTATGGAGGTATTTGGGACTCTGTAATCATGCGTATTTCCGATATATGTCTGGCATTTCCGGGTTTGGTTTTTGCGCTTGCTATTGCAGCATTATTAAACGGAGGGCTACATAATGCGGTATTGGCGTTGGCAGTTATCAGTTGGCCTAAATATGCCAGAATTGCCAGAAGTCAGACGCTGGCACAAAAGAGCGTCAATTATATTGCTGCCGCAAAGCTTGCCGGAAATAATTCCATACAGGTGATAGTGAAGCATATTCTGCCGAATTGTATAGGACCGATTTTAGTTACGGCTATGCTGGATATCGGAACAATGCTGATGGAGCTAGCAGGATTATCCTTTTTGGGGCTGGGAGCACAGCCTCCGGTTGCTGAACTGGGGAATATGATGAGCGGTGGAAGAAGCATGCTGCAAACCTATCCTTGGGTAATCATCGGGCCGGGAATTGCGATTTTTATTATTGTAGTTATTTTTAATCTTTTGGGAGATACCTTAAGGGATTATTTAGATCCCCGTAACAGCAGAAAATAAGAAAATATTTAGAAAAGGAGAAAGAACAAATGAGAAAAATGAAAAAAATATCCGCATTGTTTTTGGCAGTGTGCATGGGAACAGGGCTTTTGGCAGGCTGTTCTTCCGGTGATACCAAGAAAGCAGATACGGAAAAAACAGCGGAAACAGGAAAAAAGACGTTTGTATTCGGAGATACCACCTTTAATCCTGAAAATGAAGAACCTGACGTGAACCCACATAATACCTATTCCGGCTGGGCTTGTATTCGATATGGTATCGGAGAGACACTTTTTAAATATTCAGACAACATGGAAATCCAGCCTTGGCTGGCAAAAAGCTATGAGAATGTAGATGAACTGACTTGGAAAATCACATTGCAGGATAATGTGAAATTTACCAGCGGAAGAGCTATGGATGGTCAGGCTGTAAAAGAGTGTCTGGAGGATTTGGTCAAAGTACATGAGCGCGCAAAAGGCGATTTAATGATTGATACGATTACGGCAGAGGGACAAACTGTTACGATTAAGACAACAGAGCCAAAACCAACATTATTAAACTATCTCAGCGATCCATACGGTTGTATCGTAGACGTTGCGGCAGGAGTGACAGAGGACGGAATTGTAGCGGGCACAGGACCGTATAAAGCAGAGTCTCTGGTATCGGGAGAAGAACTTAAATTGGTAAAGAATGAGGAATATTGGAACGGAGAACCGGGATATGATGAGATTACCGTCCGTACTATTTCAGACGGAGATACCCTTACCATGGCATTGCAGTCCGGTGAAATAGATGCTGCCTATGGTATGCCTTACGCAAGCTATCCACTGTTTGAAAATGATGAATATACTTTCTCAAGCTGTGCCACAAGTCGTGCATTTTTTGCTCACATGAATTTTGAAAGTCCGATTATCCAAGATGCAGCAGTGCGCAAAGCGATTGCTATGGGAATTGATAAAGAAGGCTTTGTGAATACTTTATTAGACGGAAACGGTTATCCGGCAGTGGGAACTTATCCGGAAAACTTCTCTTTTGGCGGAGATGCAGTTACAACAGAAAGTTATAATCCCGAGGAGGCAAAGAAGGTGCTGGAGGAAGCCGGATGGGTGGATTTAGACGGAGACGGAATTCGTGAAAAAGACGGACAAGCTTTGAAAATTCGTTGGCTTACTTATCCGAGCCGTCAGGAGCTTCCATTGCTGGCAGAAGCTGTGCAGGCTACGTTAAAGGAGATTGGTATGGACGTTGTAATTAACAGCACAGCAGACCATAACAGTATTCGAGCAGACTCTTCTGCATGGGACGTATATGCCAGCGCTATGGTAACAGCGCCTACCGGAGATCCGGAATATTTCTTTACGACACATTGTCTGGACAGCTCAGCAGTAAACAATGGTCATTACCACAGTGACAAATTAGAACAGTTAGAGGCAGAAATGGCAAAAACCTTTGACACAGAACGCAGAGGAGAGCTGGCAGTAGAGATGCAGCAGACAATTTTGGATGATAATGCTTTTGTATTTTGTTCTCACTTAAAGATGAGCATGATTAGCAAGGCAAATGTAACAGGACTTACCGCTCATCCATGTGATTTTTATGAAATTACGGTAGATTTAGCACCGGCAGAATAGAATGGTTTCTGTCGGAAGGAGAAGCACTATGAAGGAAATATTAAGCTATCAATCCGTGGAAGTTTGTTTTAACGGAAAAGCGGTCATACATGATAACAGCTTTGTCCTCCATGAAGGAGAAATCTTGGGAATTGTAGGAGAGTCAGGCAGTGGAAAAAGTACCCTGTTAAAGGCTGCGATGGGACTTCTTGGAAACGGAGGAATGGTGACAAAGGGCGATATCTGGTTTGAGGGAAAGGACATTCCTGATTTACCGGAGGGAGAGCTGCGACAAATCAGAGGAGAAAAAATCGACATGATTTTTCAGGATGCAGGCGCTTCTTTGTGCCCTATTCGAACTATTGGAGAGCAAATATATGAAAGTATGTGTGCACATAGAAAAATAAGTAAGGCAGAGGCGAAGGAAAAGGCGCTGGAATTGTTTGAAAAGTTGAATTTTAAGGACGGAGAACGGATTTGGGATAGTTATTCTTTTGAATTATCCGGCGGAATGAACCAGAGAGTGGGGATTGTCCTTGCAATGCTTATGCAGCCGCAGATACTTTTGGCAGATGAACCCACCAGTGCATTGGATGTGGCAGTGCAGCGTCAGGTCGTACAGGAAATGCTTCAGCTTAGAGAGATTTTTGGAACGGCAATTATTCTGGTAACGCATGATATCGGAGTCGTATCGGCAATGGCAGATACAGTTTTGGTTCTAAAAGACGGGCACATAGTTGAATACGGAGAAGCTGCCAAAATATTAAATAACCCGGAGAAGGAATATACACAAAAATTGCTGGCAGCAGTGCCAAAGTTGCGGAGGGCATAGATGAAACCGGTTTTAGAAATAAAAAATTTAACAAAAACATTTGTTACAGAAGGAAAGTCTGACTTTACAGCAGTAGACCATGTGAGTTTTCAGCTCTATCCGGGAGAAACTTTGGGAATTGTAGGAGAGTCGGGAAGCGGAAAAAGTACATTGGCAAGGATAATTTCCCGTCTTATTGATGCTACGGAGGGCAGTGTTTTCTTAGACGGACAGGATGTTACAGAGATAAAAGGGAAAAAATTGCGTACTTATTATAAAGATATTCAGATGGTTTTTCAATCACCGGTTACCTCTTTTGATCCCAGAAGAAGCTTAGGTGACGGAATTGGAGAAAGCCTGCGAAATCAAGGGCTTTCAAAAAAAGAGGCGAAGAAGGAAGCTTTATGTTTGCTGCAACAATGCGGTCTTTCTTCGGAATTTTATGAGAGATATCCTCATGAAGTGAGCGGAGGTCAGTGCCAGAGAGCCGCTGTTGCCAGAGCATTGGCGGTAAAACCTCAAATTGTAATTTGCGATGAAGCAACCAGCGCTTTGGATGTGACTGTGCAGCAGCAGATTATAGAGCTTTTAAGGGAGCTGAAAAAGGAACGAAATCTTGCGTATCTTTTTATCTGTCATAATCTGGCATTGGTGCAGATGTTTTGCGACCGTGTATTGGTTATGAATGACGGCAAAATTGTAGAAGAGGGAACGCCGGATGAAGTAATTATGTATCCAAAAGACGAGTATACAAAGATGCTGGTGAAATCGGTATTGTAGAACTTTTTTGTAAAATGAAAAAAGCCTTGCTTCTCCTAAGGAAAAAGCTTATAATATGAAAAGTGATTTCCTTGAGGGAGTAGCAGGCGTAAGAATGCGCAGCAAGTCAACATACTGACCTTATGGTCTGGCTTGCTTTAAATTGCAAGACTCATGTGTAACTGTCAGGTTATACATGCGTCTTTTTTTATTGCATAAGAAAGTAATTTTACAACAGGAGGAAGAACATGATATCGTTTTTACTGAACAATACAATGTTGGGAGTAGGGCTTGCCATGGATGCTTTTTCTGTTTCTATGGCAAATGGATTGAGTGAGCCTAGAATGAAGAAAACTAGGATGTACGGCATGGCAGGAGTTTTTGCAGTATTTCAGGGAGTAATGCCTTTTCTTGGATGGCTGTGCGTGCATACCATTGTGCAGTATTTTACAGCTTTTGAGAAGTGTATCCCGTGGATAGCTCTAATTTTGCTGGCATATATCGGTGGAAAAATGATTTTTGAAGGGCGCCATGAGGATGGTGACACACAACAGGCAAAGACTGTGGGAGCAACGGAAATTATGATACAGGGAATTGCTACTTCCATTGACGCCTTATCTGTGGGATTTACCATTGCAGAATACAACTGGGGAATGATGCTTTTGGCAGTAGTTGTGATTGCAGCAGTTACTTTCGTGATTTGTGCAGCCGGTATTCGGATTGGGCGCAAATTCGGAACAAAGCTTTCCGGAAAATCTCAGATTTTTGGCGGAGTTATTTTGTTATTGATAGGAATAGAAATTTTTATACAAGGAGTTTTTTGACAAAAAGCCTAATAATTCGTTAAATCGTTCAGATTGCTTGACGAAAGTTGTTTTTCCTAATAGAATGGAGAGGTTGCAGCATTTCATATTTTAGGAGGAAAAACATGGAGAAATTTTTTAAACTGAAGGAGCATAATACCACTGTGAAAACAGAGATTATGGCCGGTATGACAACATTCCTTACCATGGCGTATATTCTGGCTGTAAACCCAAGCTTGCTGGGAAATCCTGTATGTGGTATGGACTCCGGTGCGGTCTTTACAGCAACAGCATTGGCATCTGCTCTGGCAACTTTCATTATGGCCTTTTGGGCGAACTATCCCATTGCCCTTTCCGCAGGGATGGGCTTGAATGCTTATTTTGCATTTACTGTATGTGGTGGCGATTTAAAGGGTATGGATGAGCCTTGGAAAGTGGCGCTTGCAGCCGTTTTAGTAGAAGGAATTATCTTTATCCTTTTATCTTTCTTTAAAGTGCGTGAAAGCATTGTAAATGCAATTCCTGCAAACCTGAAATACGGTATTACGGCAGGTATTGGTTTATTTATTGCATTTCTCGGACTTCAGGGCGCAGGCATTGTGGTAGCAGATGAGTCTACTCTGGTAAAATTAGGCGACTTTTCTGAACCGGGAGTGGCGTTGTGTCTGATTGGTGTATTGATTACTGCGGTGATGTATCATTTTCAGGTGAAGGGATATATTTTGTGGGGAATTCTCATTACTTGGGTTTTAGGTATTGGCGCAGAAATGATAGGATGGTATGTAGTAGAGCCGGAAGCGGGAGCTCTTTCTTTAATTCCGTCTTTTACAGCATCTTCCTTTATTCCAAAGTCCATTGCACCGACATTCTTTAAATTTGATTTTGGCTGGATTGGAGAAAACTTATCACAGTTTGTAATTATTGTATTTTCATTCTTATTTGTAGATATGTTTGATACAATCGGAACAGTTATCGGCGTTGCCGATAAAGCAAACCTTCTGGACAAAGACGGCAAACTTCCCCGTGTAGGACGTGTGCTTATGGCAGATGCGGTAGGTACAGTAGCAGGTTCTATGATGGGTACTTCTACCATTACAAGCTTTGTAGAGTCCAGTGCAGGCGTTGCAGAAGGCGGAAAGACAGGTCTTACAGCTATGACAACAGGATTTATGTTCTTAGTTTCCCTGTTTCTGTCACCGATTTTCCTTGCAATTCCGGGATTTGCAACAGCTCCGGCGCTGATTATTGTAGGATTTTTCATGGCGTCATCTATTAAAAAGATGCACTTTGAAGGAGATACCGCAGACTGCGTAGGCGGATATCTGGCATTTTTAATCATGCCGCTTACATATTCTATTGCAAACGGAATTATGTTCGGTATGCTGGCATGGTTTGGTATTAAAGTATGTACAGGTCAGATTAAGAAAATTCATCCGATTATGTACGTGGTATGTGCACTGTTCGTGTTCCGTGTAATTACCATGATTATATAAGAAAAAAGGAGATGTATATTAAGTGTATATCCGGAAATATTTATACATTTTAAACTCAGTTTGCGCTCACTTTGAGCTTGTAATCTCAAAGCGTGCTCAACAAATTTGTTAAAATTGTATAAATAGTTCTGAGCATTACTTAATGTGCATCTCCTTTTTTGATTGTATCTTAAATTGTGGTGCGCAAGTGAAAGAACTGATAAAAGAAGGTAAGTCCTGCAAGAAACAGGGATGTTCCCAGTCCCGTGTAAAAGAAGGCAATGAACCATTCCGGACACAGGCTCAGGCTGCGAATGAGAATTCCTCCTGTTATCATAAATGCCATAATCAGAAAGGATTTTAAATCAAAAAAATTCCAGAACCACTTTTTTTCTTCCTGATAGCCCTGAATACGTTTCGTATGTTTTTTCACCAGTCTGCCGAATATCATAAACTGGAAGAACAGAAACACCAGAGCAGAGCCGAAAAACAAGACAGGTGACAAATAACCCGCATAAGCCTGTAAACCAATATGAAGCACGTTATATCCGGCAACAGACCATACAATTCCGGCAAGAAACAATAAATATTTTTTAGAAATCATAGAACCTCCTTAGTCATACAATAATTTATCCGTGAGCTTCAGCAGAAAGGAACAGGATTTGTCTTTTCCGCTTAATCCGGAAATAATATTGGAGAATATAAAATCAATAAAATCATCTTCTGTAAAAGTCTCGGAAAATATACCGGCTTTTATTTTTTTATCTTTTTGCAGAATAAGTTTCATTCCTTTGTGAATATGTTCCAGATATTCGCTCATTTTTTCACGGCTTTCTTCTATGTTGTCTGTTTTTTGAAAGCAGACGGCGTGAGAAGCAAAGAAGTCCGGATACTGGCAGCTGCATTTGTCAATGGAAACAATAAGCCAAAGCAGACAGTCGTGAAAAGAGCTTAAAGCAGTGCATTGTCCTGTGCGATGGAAGACATCACACCAGATATCCGCAATGGTAGCCTGTAATAAAGCGGATTTGTCCGGAAAATAGTTATATACAGAACCAACGGAAATTTTTGCTTTACTGGCTACTGCTCGAATATTGATAGCCTGAAAACCTTTGTCAGCAGCAATTTCTTTGCTGGCGGCAAGAATTTTATCATGTAATGTATTATTTGTATTCATATATAGAAACTCCTTGCATTTTGTACTCTCTTTACTTGAACAATGTTCATTATATGCCTTTTTAAAAAATAAGTCAATAAAAATAATTAAAAAGATATTGACAATAGGAGGAATGGAAACTATAATGAACAATGTTCAATTTAAGGAGGTAGAAAAATGAGCACAAAATTAATTATGGCAATTATAACAATTACATTGGCACTGGTATTTTATACAATCGGTGTATTTTCAGAGAGAAAAAGTGGTATTTTGAAAAAGCCACATTTGATTATTTTTTGGATGGGACTTGTTTTTGATACCATAGGAACAACGATTATGTCCTCTATGGCAAAAGGGGCCAGTCTTTTAAGTCCTCATGGAATTACAGGTGCATTGGCAATTATTCTCATGTTATTTCACGCAATATGGGCAACTGTTGTATTCAAAGGACAGGAACGCAAAAAGCTGGAGAATTTCCACAAATTTAGTATTGTGGTATGGCTGATTTGGTTAGTTCCTTATGTGCTTGGGGTATTTATTGGAATGGGCGCATAATTTGTTCTTATGTTAAATCTATGTAAAACAATGTAAAATCTTTGTTCAATGTCTTGCAGTATTCTTTTATAAAAGGTATAAATGTAAGGAAAGCTTAAAAAAAGAATAAAAAATTTGTTAAGACAAAATGGGAGGAACAAAGTGAAAATTACAGATTTTTTCAGCCTTTTAGGCGGTCTGGCATTATTTCTTTATGGAATGCAGATGATGAGCAACGGTTTAGAGGCAGCAGCAGGAAACCGTATGAAACAGATTTTAGAGAAGCTTACAGCAAATCGTTTTTTAGGAGTTTTGGTAGGTGCAGGTATTACGGCTGTTATTCAGTCTTCATCCGCAACAACAGTTATGGTAGTTGGATTTGTTAATTCTGGAATGATGACATTAAAGCAGGCTGTTTGGATTATTATGGGTGCTAATATTGGTACAACCATAACAGGACAGCTCATTGCTCTTGATATTGGAGCACTGGCACCGTTATTTGCTTTTTGTGGTGTTGCAGCAATTGTTTTTGTTAAGAAACAGCAAGTACATCACTATGGTTTAATTGTAGCAGGTCTTGGTATTCTGTTTATCGGTATGGAAATGATGAGCGGTGCAATGATGCCTTTAAGAGAATCTGAAGCTTTTGTTTCTCTTATGACAAAATTCTCTAATCCGGTATTGGGAATTTTAGCAGGTATGATTTTTACAGCACTTATTCAGTCTTCATCCGCATCTGTGGGTATTTTACAGGCTCTTGCATCCAGCGGATTGATTGGACTGCCAAATGCAGTATTTGTATTGTTCGGACAGAACATCGGTACTTGTATTACTGCTGTATTAGCGGCAATCGGTACAAGCAGAAACGCAAAACGTACAACAGTTATTCACCTGTTATTTAACATTATCGGTACAACAATCTTTACGATTGTATGTCTGCTGACACCGCTGACATCTCTGGTAGAAAGCTTTACACCGGGTAATGTATCTGCGCAGATTGCAAATATGCATACATTATTTAATATTGCAACAACCTTGTTATTAATTCCATTTGGAACATACCTTGCTAAATTGGCAGTAAAAATTCTTCCAGAGAAAAAAGAAGAGTTGGAAGGCGTTATGCACATGGAATTTATTCATCCGATGGAAACAAAAAGAGATACACAGATTGGTCTTTCTGCCATTGCTGTAACAGGCATTAAAAATGAGTTACATCGTATGATCAATATGGCAAAACAGAATGTAGACAGCAGTTTCCTTTGTGTGAAAGAAGGAAAGAAAGAACTTTTAGAAGAAGTAAGAGAACGTGAAGACTACATTGATTATTTGAACAAGGAAATTTCTAAATACATTTCCAAAGTTCTGGTAAATGAAAGTAATCCGGATGATTCTCAGTATATCAGTGCTCTGTTTAAGGTTTGTGGTAATGTAGAACGAATTGGTGATCATGCCATGAACATTTGTGAATATACAAAAATGATTGAAAAACAGGGTATTTCTTTTTCAGACGAAGTTAAAGAAGAAATTGATGAAATGCGTGATATCTGCGGGGAAGCTTTAGATTTCCTTGGTCAAATTAAAGATAATACCATGGAGAACGTAAAAGCTATTGAGGACTTTGAACAGAAGATTGATGATATGACTGAGGATTATAGAAAGAAACAGTTAGTTCGTATGCAGAAAGGAACCTGCTCAGAAGAAGGCTGCATTATCTATGCAGAGATGCTTACAGACTTTGAACGAATTGGAGATCATATTTTAAATATTGGTCAGGAAATGGGACTTGGAAAAGTAAGTGCATAAGAAATAAGATAAAAAGAGTTATTATATTCAGGAGAATATAATGGCTCTTTTTTCTATTGACAGAATGAAAAAAATCTGCTACTATTTAGAAAAATATCTAATTAGATTATTTTCTAAATACTTACGAGAAGGAGAGGTGAGAAAATGAGTTTTGCGGATACGTTTAAAGCGTTATCAAATCCCGTAAGGAGGGAAATCTTACAAATGCTCAAGAAAGGAAGGATGTCTGCAGGAGAAATTGCCAGTCACTTTGATATAACTAGTGCAACTATTTCTAATCACTTAAATGTTTTGAAGAAAGCAGGACTGGTGTGGGAAGAAAAAGAAAAAAACTTTATTTATTACGATTTGAATACATCTGTGGTAGAAGAAATTATGGCATGGCTAGCGCAGCTAAGAAAGGAAGATGAAAATGATGAAGAAAAGTGAATATAAAGGAATTATGATAATAACATCAATTATGATATTACTTCCTATGATTATAGGAGTTGTTTTATGGGATAAACTCCCAAGTGAGATTGCAACACATTTTGGCACAGATAATCAGGCAAACGGATGGAGCAGCAAACCTATGACTGTTTTTGGAATGCCCCTCTTGATGCTGGCATTACAGTGGTTTTGCTTCCTTATTACATCAAATGATCCGAAAAAGAGAAATATCAATAAAAAGATGTTTACCTTTGTTTTATGGCTTGTTCCCATTATTTCCTTAATTGTTATGATGTCAACTTATACCATTGCCCTTGGATATTCTGTGGATATTGGAATGATAGTCAATTTCCTCATGGGAATTGTATTTATAGGTATTGGAAATTATATGCACAAAATCAAACAGAATTACACGGTTGGAATTAAAATTCCATGGACTTTAAGCAGCGAAGCAAACTGGAATAAAACACACCGTATGTCTTCATGGCTGTTTATTATCGGCGGTATTCTGTTTTGTATCAATGGATTTTTCAAGATGACAGAAGTGCTGTTTGTGGTAATTATTTTAATTGCAGTTGTACCGATGGTATACTCTTTCGTACTTTATAAAAAGGGAATTTGATTGGTGAAATTGCCTAATTGTAAATTCCTATCATAAATGATAGAATAATTTTTAGGAACAATCGTGTTACAGGGTGGTTGACCTCTATTTTATGATACATAGAATGGGGGTGGTGCTAATGAAACATTTTGATTTTAAAGACTTAATGTCATTTGGAATGTTCATTTTATCACTACTGACATTCATTTATTTGATTTGTCACTGATAATTTAAGGCATAGAAATACCACCCTCATAAAAACTTTGACCGGTTTAGGGTGGCATTTTCTATGCTAGTCTAATATTGGTCAACCCCTTGTGGGCGATTGTTCCTTTTCTTCATTATAGAATAGAGAAAAGGAAATTGCAATCATTTTTTGCATACTTAGGAAATGGAGGAAAAGGCATTTTGAAAAATAATGTCTTCCTCTTTTTTTGTATAAACGAAATCTGAACTTGCCAGATATTCAAAGAAAGAGTAGAAAGCATTACATAAACTGGACTCATTTATTTGTATAAAAGAAAATTGGAAGTTTTCTTTTATAATAAATATAGTCAAGGTATGGATATCATGCAATTCTATGTTCAAATAAGTCGGAAGCTTAAATTCCGGTTTTAAAATATGTGGAGTAAAATCACCTTCTTTTTTATGGTGAAAGTAATTTTGCATCATGGATTTTCTTTCGATAGCTGAAAATCCGGTTTTTAAATTTTTATACTGTCCAAAACATTTTCCGGTTTGACAAAACATATTTAGTCCCTCTTCGGAAAAGAAAGAAACCGTGTTCTTCATTTTTCTGGGGAGGGGGGGGAGAGGCAGCAACTACTTTATACATTTTTTGAAGTGCATCAATATATTCTGCTGCATTTGGAAGTTCACTAAACGAGTCTTTTTCAGAATTAAAATGTACATTCATAAAAAACAAGCACGGATGAAATTCCAATGTGTGAGAAGGAAGCCCAAAATCCATATAATTTTTTTCCAATGCTTTCATAATGCAAATAGGATTATCTGCATATTCCATAAACGGTTTTGCCATCTGAAAAATTCGATAAAATTCATCTCGATATTCTTTAACAATATCCCAAGAATGATACAAAACAGCACTTTTAAAATCTGAAGAAATTATCAGGACATTTTGCGAAGTAATTATGTAATAGGGCATTACCATAAGCTTTTCATCATCGCAGGTTATATTACTGTATAAATAAGAAGGATGATAAATGTCTTTTAATAATTGTATGGTTGGCAAAACATCAGACATAATTTCAAGATTTTGACAAGGATGTAAAGAGTTTGACGGATTGCTGTTTAAAGTGATTAAATGCTTAATATCTGCGTGTCCGCTAAACTGTGAAAAAAGCTTCTTTAATACAAAGAAAACGTAACGGTACGATGTCGGAACATTCAGGAGAATTTCGGGGTTTGTATTTGTTTCTAATTCTTTTTGCAATGTAAAGAAAATTTTATTTTCTACACAAGGCGTTACAGAAAAGGCATTAGAAAAATCTTCTGAACCGGAAAGCGTATCCGAATTGTCATTTTCTAAGAATGAAAGTCGTTCTATCAAATCTTTAATATAGCATCGCTTTAAATATTCTGTTTTTCCAATTTTCTCTATATCATATAACTTTAATACTTCTTCTTGCTGAATAGGATTAATCCTGAGATAAGAACAAAAATCCTTTACAAATTTGCGGCTGGGAAGTCGTTCACCTCTAATCATTCTTTGGATAGAAGTTCTGTCCAGAGAAGAATGGTTTGCAATTTGATAAACATTGCTTCCGCTGTTGGCTAAAAGATGTCGGCAGTATTCGCTGAACTCTGACATATTTTATTCCTCCTTAAACATTACAATAAACAATAAAATTATACAAACACTTCTGGGACACTGCAATATTTTACGACAAAAAAGTCAGGCACAATAAGTAGCACATATTGAAGCCCTTAAAGTTTGAATATAAACTGTAATAAACGATATTTAAAGAAGGAAAGATTATATGAGAAAGAAAAGTTTAATAATAATGATATTTGTAATGTGCTTTTTATTAGAAGGTTGTGGATTAAGTAATAAAACAGATAAGGAACGTGCTAAAGAAGTAGTTATATCCTTTTTGGATGGATATAAACAGAAAGATAAGTCCGTTTCTGAATTATTGTTGGGGACGATAGAAAGTGATTATATGAGTTTTGATGGTATATCTTCAAATTTTGCAGAACGCTTGAAATATGAGATTAAATCGTGTCAAGGAAAAGATGAAAATATTTATAGCGTGGAAGTAGAGATAGAAACTATAGATTTTGAGAAAGCGTTTAATAATGCATACCAGAAAACAATTAAAAAATATGGTGAAGAGGGAATTAGAAAAAATTTTTTGAATGAAATGAAACAGGAAATAGAAAGAAAAGAATGTATCTTTAAGAAAATTGACTGTAATGTAACCGTAAGAAAAATAAAGAGAGAATTTAAGATTCAAATCGATGATGTATTTGCTAATGCATTAACAGGTGGAATGAATAAATATTTGTTTTCATTACAAGAGGAGGGATAGAAATGTTAAAGAAGATTTTAGCATTTATTTTATGTTTTTGCATGTTGATACCAGCTAGAATAGTGGAGGTAAAAGCCTCTGAATATGAAATAAAATATTTGCCTATACGGAGATTGAATGATGACAATAGAATGACATGTAAAGTTGTTACAGATAGAAAAAATGTTTATATAAATATAGATGATTTAGTACAAGTGGCAGATTTTGATAAAAAAGTTATAGACTCATCTGATGGAAAAATTATTTTAAAAAGAAAAGGAGAAAATCAAAAGAAATGTAGTCAGGATATTACTATTTTTCCTAAATTAAAGAAAATAAGTTCTATGCAATATGGAGAAAAGGAATTTGAAGGATATATAGAATGGGAGGGGAATGTATTTCTTGATATTGTACAAATTTTTAATTATTTGCGTGTTAAAGCAGAAATCATAGATGGTGAATTATTGATTAATATTCCAGTCTATACACTTCTTGATTTTATGGCTTATGATTATCCATCTATTCTTGCAGACTCTGTTTCACAGCTAGATTTATTGAATCCAAAAGAGAGCATTGGTTCATCAGGATTTTATGATGCATTAAGCTTAGCATGTAATAATTTTGATTTTAGGTTATTAATTCCAGTGTGGGGTGCTGATAAGTTGAAAGATGAACAATATGTCAAAGCAATTCAAACATTAAATGAAGAAGATGAAGTTTTCTATGATAAAAATACAAACCAATACCTGAAAAAAGAATTATATAATCGAGGCTTTACAGGTGTATTAGCTTCTGGGAAAGATTTAGTAAATGTATTGTCAATAGGTGGAAAAACTATTGAGACAGCAGAGGAAATCATGAATGATTTAGAAAGCGTTCCAGCAGAAAAAATACGTAAATACCTAGAATTAGTGAATTGGAATGGAAAAGAATATGATGCTTCTATTGAACTTAGGGCTTGGAATAAATATGCAAGTAAATTATCTGATGCTATTAGTTTGGCGGAAATAGCGGTTTCTTCTTATGAAACTTATAGTCGCGCTGAAAACTGGAATAAAGAGTGTTTGGAAGATTTAGAAGTTCTTAAAAATTTAGACGAAACTAATTATGCAAATCATAAAGGGTATATAAAAAGGATAAAAAAAGTTGCTGAATCTTGTTATCAGGAGAGCATTAATAAGGACAAGACAACAACAGAATATACTTTAGAAAAAATAGCAACACTTATGCTTGAAAAAATATTGACAGAGACTTCGGTATATGGGAGAATTACAGATTATTTTATTTTAGCTATAAATACAGGAACAAGTGTTGCGAAATGCTTTGGAAATATTGCAGATGAAATGGATAAAGCAGAATTATCTTATATGGTTACATGTTTGATTAATGTGGCAGTAGCTTCGAGAATAGATGCGGAAATAGAACATGATGCATTGAATTTAAAAAATGTAAATTCCGGTGAAGCACAAAACTTTAGAAAGTCTATGAGAACTGCGATAAAAAGTAATTTGAGGTGTTGGAGTTATATTTATTATTTGAATAGTGATGGTAAATGGGAAGAGTCTGATAGAGGAAAAGAAGTAAAAGATAAGATTAACAAAATGTATACATATTTGACATTATTAAAAGAAACTGAACAGTACGATTATGCATTAGATGAATATGATCTTATAACCTATAACCCCAAAAAAATTATTGAAATATTAAGCGATAATAATGATACTCTGAGAGATTTAATTGGTGAATGGACGATAGATGAAAAATACACTATGGAATACAACAATAAAAGTATGAAAAAGATTTATGGTTCATTATATTATATGGCTGGAAGATGGAGCCAGATGGTATTTAGAGAAGATGGTACTTTTGAATATGGAGTAACAGAATATTATGGAAAAGGTAATTTTAAAGTGGAAAATGAAATTATTAAGGTGAATTTGGCAGAAGGAGATCCAAATACAGGAGAGCTAGAATTATACATGGAAACAGAAGACATTTCAAGAATTGCTTTCGACCAATTTGGAGATGGAACGAAAATATTCTGGAAACGAGTGGATGCTTCTGAGAATAATACTGAGAATACTCCTAATACAGAAAGTGTTTTAAAAGAAGGAGTTTATAGATATTCGGATGGGGACTTTCGTGCAGAATTACAAGTGTGTACGGAGGGAGACAAAAAGCAATGTTACTGGGGAGAATGGTACAATTATGGTGCGTCTGCTTCCGTAGAAGATTTTGTATTTACTTGGGAAGACGGTAAAGCAGAGTATGAAGTTCAAGGACGAAGGTCAGGAGAAACTTTATCAGTAAAACTTGATATACAGGGAGAGACAGTTGCTATTACCATAAAAAATCAGGATGGAGTATTATACTATGGAGCAGGGATGCAGCAGGAAGGAAAAGAGTTTCAGGCTGAATATAGTTATGTAGGAACAGGAACGTAGAATATGAAAAAAGTGATAATATGAAAGACGAACTATTAAAAGGAGAAAAAATATGAGAAAATGTAAAAAAATAGTAGTGATGGTTCTAATGGTATGTATAGTATCTATGATAAATGCCTGTGGAGAAAAGAGATATGCAGATTATGAGGGAACTTGGCTAGGGGAAGCGGGAAGTGTTTTGATTTTATATGAAGATAAAACATGTATGTATAAAGACGGCAGTGATGATGAAATAGTGGAAGGAACATGGGATCTGGAAAATGATATTCTTGTGGTATCAGGATGCTTAGATTATAATATTCAATCAAAATTAGAACAGGAGACAGATGAATTATTGTTTGAAGCTGATAATTCGGAGTGGATAGATGAAATATTTACCAAAACAGATAAAAAATTGGAAGATATACAAAACGAGATGAAACAAGTACAAAAAGGAGAAAATGTAGAGTCTGAAACAGATTCTTCAGAAGAGGAAATCCATATAATTGATGGAGAAAATTTTTCAGAAGGAATGGCAGCAGTACTAATTCGGACAGATGAGGACAGAGACAAACCGGTAGTGATAAATAAAGAAGGAAGTGTTGTATTTGAATTAGAAGATGCAGGAGAATATCCGTATGGGATAACAGATCGTGATGCAAGATATCGCGCTACTTTTCAAAGTGGAGGATTATTATGGGAAGACCTGGGAGAATTTGCTAAAATCTATGACGTGGAAGGAAATATTATTGTGGATTTAGGCGAGAAATATAGTGAAGTGGAGAAGATGGGAAATGGATATTATCTTGTTAAAAAACGGCCTTCTGGATACCAAACAAAAGAAGTGCAATATGGTGTTGTAAATAATAACGGAGAAGAAGTGATTCCTTTGTCAGCTGAGTTAGGGGAGTACACAGATGGAATACTTGGAAACGGGATAATATTAACGGGAAATGTTTGTATTTCTGGAGAGGATGGCAAGGTGACTGAAATTAATAATCTTAATGGAGGAAGATACAGTACAAGAATTCATGCAAAAAGAGGTAATAAATTAATTGCAGAAGGAGGTATTTGTGATTTGGAAGGGAACTTAATAGCAGAGTTTAATCCTCCATATGATTATAGAGTAGCTGATATGTTGGTTTCAGATAATACAGTATTAACATTTAGTGGTATCCGTACAAATGATGAAACAACCATTAGAGTATATGACTTTAATGGAAACATGATTTCTGAGGAAGCTTTCCCGGATGTGGATATAAGACATATCGGAGAGTATTCGGGAGGATATGCATCAGTAGAAATTTTCGGTTCAGATGGTAAATACGTAACAATGTTGGATGAAAACGGACAATTTGCATTTGAACCGATTAAGGTTGAGGGAGACTTTAAAAATTACTTAGGAGTTTCGAATGGAATGCTGTCATATCCGGTTGATGACCATTCTACTGCTTTTATAGATAAAACTGGAGAAATTGTATTTACTATAGATGTGCCGTATGAAAAGGTAGGAGAATATACAGATGGATGTGTACGTTTTCAAACATATTATGGTTATAATTATGTTGATGTAGAGAATAAAAAATGTGTATTTGAAGATAAAGGGAAACAAGTTCATTTTATGAAATAAATAGAAACTACAAAATAATAATAGGATAAGAAATTGATTTTTAGCCTCTTGTTTGTATATGCAAGGGGCTTTTTGCATACAAAATTCCCATAAAAACTGTCACAAATCCCTGCGTTATGTGTTTTAATAATAGAAGGAAGGGAGGGAGCGTATGAAAAAGGATGAATGGCAACTGATTTATGAAAAATACCATAAATCTGTATATTTATATGCTCTGTCTCTTACCAAGAACCGGACAGATGCAGAAGACCTGCTTCAGGAAACCTTTGTAAAAGCATTTCTGTCATACGAAAACACAGGGAGTTTAAAAGGCTGGCTGGTAAAGGTATTAAGAAATGAATTTTACAATCTATGCTACAAGCGTAAAAAAGAGCTTTTAGATGATGGAGAACTGATTTGCGAGTATTTGAGTTCAGAAGAGGACTTATTAGCAGGCATGATTGAGCAGGAGGAGCGAAAAGCTTTGTTTTTGGCGATTGCAGCTTTACCGGTGCAAATGAAAGAAATTTTAATGGAAAGCATTTATTTTCAATTAAGCGATGAGGCGATTGCCAAAGCTCACGGGCTGACAAAAGAGAATGTAAGGCAGATACGTTGTCGGGCAAAGAAAAAATTAATCAGCAGTATGAAGGAGGGGATGTAGATGAAAGACTGGAACGAGAAAAAATTAGATGAAGAATTAAATGCTCTTGTGGAGGAGCTTCCGCTTAAAGATGATTTAGAAAAGAAGATTAACCAGAGTATCAATAGGAGAATTCGCAAAATCATAATCACTACGGTTTCGGCAACGCTTATTTTCTTGCTTTTGATTTTTGCCATTATCAGTCCGGTCATGAATTGTTTATATTTCAATCCCTATAAGCTAAACAAAGAGCCGGATAAAATTTATACAAATGTGATGAGGGACTATTGGGAGCTTTCCAAACCTTATACAGAAATCATGGATATGGAGGTTACGCCAAAAGGCTTTGCCAATTATGAAGTTCAGGTACAGGTAACAGATGGAAAGTCGGAGGTACAGTTGGGAACTCCAAACGCAGGTTTTCATGTAAAATGTGGAAAATATACAGACATGATAGAGCCTAATCAATTATATTTTACCCATATTTTCGGGCGGTTTGAGCAGCCATATAGTAATAAAGAGGAAATTGTGGAGCAGATAGAAGAATTGCCGGAGTCAGCTATGATATACTTAGTTGTCAGCGACAGCAAGGCAAAGACTTTAAGTGAGCTTCAAAATCTGCCTGTTCAGATAGACTGGATACAGGTATATCAGCCAAATGCAGAATTTCAGGGTGGTTTACAGTTAAGCAACCGTACCGTATGTATGGAAAAAGAAGACGAGAGAGAGCTTTTATCAGAAAAAGAATTAAAAAAAGTATATCTATCAAATTTAAAAAATCTCTTGGATAATTCTGAACTTTGGACAGACTTAGGGTTATGTGACGGCAGAAAAGCATGGACAGACGAAGTCGGTGTTTTAGAAAAAACATATCAGGACGCACAGAAACTAAAAACATTGGAAAGCGAAAACTACTGCGTATCAGGAAAAAAAGACAATATACTGACCTATCTTCAGAACCTAGAAGAACAATCCATTTTTGTAGAAGACGTAAGCTTTACTTCACTGCAAACAAAATCCAACTAGTTTACTGTATCATTCACACTTCGCATACTGATTTGTTTAAATTTTCATCTGTTGCGCTACCATTACATCGCCTCATCCTTTCGCCTTACAGATTGAAAATGTATTGCTGTGGAATATAAATAAAATGTCCTTATTTTTTTAGCGAATTTGTCGAGTACCCGTTGAGACCATAGGCTCAAAGGGAACGCAGACTGAGCGTAAAATACAGGGATATTCCTATATAGTACTCTAACAATATATTTTCCCCCTCATATACTAATAGGAAGAAATATTTGGAGATTATCCATGGAAGAGAAAAAACCATTCTATAAAACAGCAGAAAAAGGTAAATTTTATATGAGAGAAGCTCCTGCGGAGGAGGAGAAAAACCTTATGCGTACTTACTATCCAAAGACAGCGGGAATGATACAGGCAATGGTCGAGGATGCCTGCGACAGACTGGATTATGAAGGAAGCTTTTTATATGACGAATATCCGGATAAATGGAGTATAGAGAGAGCCTGTCAAAGAATGGAAAGCCGGATGGAAATGCAGACGCAGAGCGTTTCCGAAAACTTATTAGGAGAATTTATAAGGACTTTGTTCTGCCAGGAGATGTATCGGAGGCGTTGCAGAAGAAAACGTTGTAGGTAAATTTGTAAAACTGCCTGTTTTGGGGTTGCGGATTTTTAGCAAAGCTTTTACAATAGTAATAGCCTGCGAACATTTGTGCAGGATACGGGGAAATACAAGATACAGGGGAAAAACATGGATAAATTAAAAGAACTTTTAGATAAATATATAAATGAAAAGCTGAAAAAAGCCGTAATTAGTAATGCCAGAAAAAAAGATGGAATATCAAAGCTTCAGGTGCGTCCCATTTTGTTAAAAGGGGAGCTTGTTTATCAGGTGACCAGAACAGAAGGCCAAAAGGAGCTTCATGAAAATTTTGATAAAGAAAATGTGGTTGCATATTTAATTCGCCAAATGGAAGAAAACTTCAAGCAGCTTCAGTTAGAAACAAGAGAAGTTTCTGCATCTGCGCTGGTGAGCAAAAAAGGCAAAGTGACCATTAAGGTAAAAGAAAATAAGGGAAAGGCAAAGGAAGAGTATGTACCTATGCTTTCTCATAATAGAACCAAGAATTATCTTTTAAAAGAAGGCGTACCTGTTCCTTGGCTCGTGGACTTAGGTGTCATGAGCCAAGACGGTAAGGTGAAAAATGCACGTTATGATAAATTTAAACAGTTAAACCGCTTTTTGGAATTTATTGAGGATGTGCTGCCGAAGCTTCCTAAGGATAGAGAGGTACAGATTATTGATTTTGGGTGTGGAAAGTCTTACCTTACCTTTGCCATGTACTATTATTTAAAGGAGCTGAAAGGGTACGATATCCGCGTTACAGGACTGGATTTAAAAGAAGACGTAATTAAAACCTGCAGCAAACTGGCAGAAAAATACGGATATACAAAGCTTCGTTTTCTTCAGGGGGATATTGCTTCTTATGAAGGGGCAGATAAGGTGGATATGGTGGTAACACTTCATGCCTGTGATACAGCTACGGATTATGCATTGGCGAAAGCTGTGAAGTGGGGAGCGTCTGTTATTCTTTCTGTGCCATGTTGCCAGCATGAATTGAACAGACAAGTATCTAACGAAGCGTTGCAGCCGGTACTGGAATATGGAATTTTAAAAGAACGCTTTGCAGCTTTACTGACAGATGGTCTTCGGGCACAGATGCTTCAGAGCAAAGGATATGATACACAGATTTTAGAGTTTATTGATATGGAGCATACACCTAAAAATCTGCTTATCCGTGCAGTGAAAAACGAAAATAAGAAAAATGATATACAACAGCAGGGAAAATGGGAAGCATGTGCAAAGGCATTTCATGCAGAGCCCACTCTCCAAAAGCTGTTGTTTGAGAAATAGACAGGAAGGATTTTAAATGAAAAAAAAGCTAAGAAGAATTTTGATTTTGTTTTTTATCTTTATTTTGGGTGTGGCAGGCTTCAGCTGCCTTATGAACAGCCAGAATACAGATAATAAAACAGATTTGCAGACGGCGTCAATTCCCTGCATGGCAATGAAAATCGGCGGTATGCCAGTCAACCGCATGTATGGATATAAGGATGATATGCAGGCAGATTTTATGCGTGATACCCTGACACCTTTGGGAACGGATAAAACCTTGCAGGTCAGCATTACACCGTATAATCAGAAGATAGAGAGTCTGGTATATGAAATCCGCACTTCCGATGGCAGCAAAGTCATAGAAAATAATAAGATTAACCATTTTGAGGAAGAGGAAGACGGAACATTAAGCGCTGCGTTTACTTTGCAGAAATCCATATTGATGGATCAGGAGTATGCGCTGAATTTTACCTTAAAAACAGAGCATGGCAGTTGGAATTATTATACAAGACTGATACAAAGAGCAGGACTTAGCACAGAAAAATACATTGAGTTTGTGAACAGCTTTTATACAAAAACCTTCGAGGAAGAAGGAAAAGGAGAGCTGAGAACCTATTTGGAAACAGATAATTCCGGAGGAAATAACAGCTTTAACGATTTGAATATTCACTCTACTTTGGACATGGTTACATGGAAAGAGCTGGAACCGGAAGTCAGCAGACCGGGAATTCCTTCTATTAAAGATATCAATGCCAATACAGGAAGTCTTTCCATTACGTATTACATGACGGCTGAAAATGAAAAGGGCGAGATTGAGCGTTATCAGGTAGATGAGTTTTATCGTATGCGTTACGACCAGACCAGAATAAGACTTCTTGATTTTCACCGAAGTGCAAAGCAGGTGCTGACAACAGAGCAATCCGTTGTAACAGAAGGTCAGTTGAATTTAGGTGTTACAGATAAGGACGTGCAGTATTTGTCTGACAGCACAGGGCAGATTGTAGCTTTTGTACAGCAGGGTGATTTATGGTCTTATAATTTAAAAACTAACAAATTAAGCTGTATTTTCAGCTTCCGTGATTTGGGTAGCAACGATGAAAGAAATGACTATTCTCAGCATGATATTGAGCTTGTGCGGGTAGAGAAAAACGGTGACATGGACTTTGTTTTATACGGATATATGAACAGAGGACAGCATGAAGGAAAAGTAGGAACTGCCGTTTATCATTACAGCGCCGAGCAGAATGTTGTAGAAGAAAGGTTTTTCCTTTCCAGTATAAAATCCTTTGAATTTTTGAAACAGGAGCTTGAAAAGTTTACTTATATCAGTAAGAACGGATATTTTTACAGAGTTTTGAACGGAGATTTATATCAGTTTCACATGGAAGACAAAGAATATAAAATTTTGCAGGAAAATGTGAAAGATGATTGCTTCAAGGTATCAGAAAGCGGCAGATATGTGGCATGGCTGGATGGTATGGATGTAAATAACGGTACGTCTATTACGATGATGGATATGGAAACACAGAAGCAGAAGAAAATTCAGGCAGAAGAAGGTACAAAGCTGCGAGTGTTTGGATTTATGAACGATGACCTTGTTTATGGTATTGCCGGTGACGGCGATATCGTAGGCGGACAGTTTGCCATGAATGAAATCCGTATTCAGAATTTAGCAGGCGAAGTAAAGAAAACCTACCATGAAGACGGATATTATGTGATGGATGTGAAGTTTCAGGATAATTTGCTTGAGATTATAAGAGCGCAGTGGAATGGAGAAAGCTACGAAACGGTTACCAGCAGCCAGATTTTAAACAATGTAAGAGATAAGCAGGATAAAACCTTTGCTGTGGCGCTTATGACAACTGACAGACAGGCAAATATTATCGGCTTGCAGTTTGAAGGCGGCAGCAAACAGGAGCCCCTTGTTATGGAAGCAAAATTTATGGAGAACACAAAGGATGTTGTTCTGAATATGGAGCAGAAAGAGAAGAACAAGGAAGAATATTATGTATATGCCATGGGAAAACTATGGGGGATTTATGAAAATGCAGCAGAGGCAATCCAGACAGCCGATACCAACGCAGGAGTTGTACTCAACCGAGCACAGCAGTATGTGTGGGAAAGAGGCAATACAGCAGATAAGGCAATGCTTGCTCTGGGAGATATTCCCGATGCAGTGAAAAAAGCTCCTCTGAGTGCAGACGAGTTGGAAAAAGAGATACAAAAGCAGGGACAGGCTGTGGATATGACAGGCTGTACACTTTCTCAGATTTTATATCAAACCGGTGCACAAAGACCTGTGATTGTAAAAGGTGAAGGCGGAGCTTCAAAGGTTATAGTAGGCTTTGACGGCTATAACACTTACTTATATGACCCGTCTTCTCAGACAACAGCTCCTATGGGTATGAATGACAGCACAAAGGTATTTGAGGAAAACGGAAATGTTTTCATTTGTTATATGGAAAAAATTAATGAATAAAAGAAAGGGAAAAAATTATGGATGAAAGAATTAAAAAATTAGCAAAAGTATTAGTAAACCATTCTTGCAGAGTTCAAAAAGGAGAAAAAGTTTATATTCATTACGTGGGATATGAAACAAAGGCGCTGGCAAGACAGCTGATAAAAGAAGTATATGAGGCAGGGGGAATTCCGTTTCCACATTTTACAGATGCACAGGTAGAAAGAGAAATGCTTCTGCACTGCACAAAAGAGCAGCTTCAGCTTATGGCAGAAGTTGACGGACAGGAAATGTCTCAGATGGATTGCTACATTGGTATTCGCGGAGGCGATAACGTATCTGAAAAGTCTGATGTTCCGGCTGAAAAATTAAATCTTTATGAGCAGTATTACAGCACACCGGTTCATGGAAACATCCGTGTGCCAAAGACAAAATGGGTTGTTTTGAGATATCCAAATGCTTCTATGGCACAGCTTTCCAACACAAGTCTGGAGGCCTTTGAAGATTTCTACTTTGATGTATGTACTTTGGACTACGGCAAGATGGCAAAGGCTATGGAACCTCTTGTAAAATATATGGAAAAGACAGATAAGGTGCGCATTACAGGACCGGGAACAGACCTGACCTTCTCCATTAAAGATATTCCGGTTGTTCCGTGCAGCGGGGAATGTAACATTCCTGACGGTGAAGTGTTTACAGCCCCGGTAAGAGACTCTATAAACGGAACCCTGTCCTACAATACACCATCCGCATTTCAGGGCTTTACTTATGAAAATATCTGTCTGGAATTTAAGGACGGTAAGATTATTAAGGCAACAGCCAATGACACAGAGAGAATTAACAAAGTATTTGACATTGATGAAGGAGCACGTTATGTAGGGGAATTTGCCATCGGAGTAAATCCTTACGTATTAAATCCTATGAAGGATACACTTTTTGATGAGAAAATTCAGGGCTCTATCCATATTACACCGGGCAGATGCTATGAAAATGATGCGCCAAACGGCAATCATTCAGCCATTCACTGGGATTTGGTGTTAATTCAGAGACCGGAATACGGCGGAGGAGAAATCTATTTTGATGATGTTCTGGTTCGTAAAGACGGAAGATTTGTAGTTCCTGAGCTGGAATGTCTCAATCCGGAGAACTTAAAATAGCTGTTCCATCCTTTTTAGCCTTGCACTGAACAGGGCAATGAGATATACTATAAGGAAATTGCAAAGCTTTTTAGCATACGGATTGATAAGAAGGAGATAAAGATATGCAGTTAACAACAGTAAAAGAGATTTACAGAAACAGAGAAGAATATCTGGATAAAGAAGTTACTGTGGGCGGTTGGGTAAGAAGTGTCCGTGACTCTAAAACATTCGGATTTATTGTGCTTCATGACGGAAGCTTTTTTGAAACCTTACAGGTTGTATACCATGATACAATGGAAAACTTTCAGGCAATCTCAAAATTGAATGTAGGTGCAGCTATCGTAGTAAAGGGAACTTTAGTTGCAACACCACAGGCTAAACAGCCTTTTGAAATTCAGGCAACAGAGATTATGGTAGAGGGTGATTCAGCAGCAGACTATCCGTTGCAGAAAAAACGCCACTCCATGGAATATTTAAGAACAATCTCTCATTTAAGACCGAGAACAAATACTTTTCAGGCGGTATTCAGAGTGCGTTCTTTAATTGCTTATGCTATTCATCAGTTCTTTCAGGAACAGGGATTTGTATATGTGCACACACCATTGATTACAGGAAGCGACTGTGAAGGTGCGGGAGAAATGTTCCAGGTTACAACCATGGACTTAAATGACATTCCGAAAACAGAAGAGGGAAAAGTGGATTTTTCACAGGATTTCTTCAAAAAACCTACAAACCTTACAGTAAGCGGACAGTTAAACGGAGAAACTTTTGCACAGGCATTCCGTAACATCTATACTTTCGGACCTACTTTCCGTGCAGAAAACTCCAACACAACACGTCACGCAGCAGAATTTTGGATGATTGAGCCGGAAATGGCATTTTCAGATTTAGATGACAATATGGCGCTGGCAGAGTCCATGCTGAAATATGTTATCCGTTACGTTCTGGAAAACGCACCGGAAGAAATGAACTTCTTTAACTCTTTCGTAGATAAAGGACTTTTAGACAGATTGAACAACGTATTAAATTCCGAGTTCGGACACGTTACTTATACAGAAGCCATTGAAATTCTGGAAAAGGCAAACGACAAGTTTGACTATAAAGTATACTGGGGCTGTGATTTACAGACAGAACATGAAAGATATTTAACAGAGCAGGTTTACAAACGCCCTGTATTTGTTACAGATTATCCAAAGGAAATCAAAGCTTTCTACATGAAACAGAACGAGGATGGAAAAACAGTTGCAGCTATGGACTGCCTTGTTCCGGGAATTGGTGAAATCATCGGAGGAAGTCAGAGAGAGGACTCTTACGAAAAATTAAGCCAAAGAATGAAAGAAATGAACTTAAACGAAGAAGATTACGGATTTTATCTGGATTTGCGTAAATATGGTTCTACTCGTCATTCCGGTTTTGGACTGGGATTTGAAAGATGTGTTATGTACTTAACAGGTATGCAGAACATTCGTGACGTTATTCCGTTCCCAAGAACTGTAAACAACTGTGAATTATAAAGGAGTATTATGAAATTTTTCCATATAGCAGATGTACATCTGGGGGCAACGCCGGATAAAGGCTTCCCTTGGAGTTATGACAGAGGCAGGGAAATTTGGGAAAGTTTTCAAAATGTTATCAGGCAGGCCGGCAGAGAAAATGTCGGTCTGTTTCTCATTGCGGGAGATTTATTCCACAGACAGCCTTTGTTAAAAGAATTAAAAGAAGTAAACGCTCTCTTTGCATCTATTCCCAATACTAAAATTGTTCTCATTGCAGGAAATCACGATTACATAAAGGAAAATTCCTTTTATAAAAAGATTTCATGGGCAAAAAACGTTTTCTGGCTTTCTAAGGAAGAGCTTTCCCATGTGGATTTTGCTGATTTGGGTGTTCGAGTATATGGTTTCAGCTACCATAGCAGAGAAATTTTAGAGGCAAGATATAATCAGATGCAAATTTCTTCTTCTCCTATGCCTGTGAATATTTTGCTGGCTCACGGAGGAGACGAAACGCATATTCCCATTTCAGGGGATACGTTTTTGTATACACCCTTTGATTATGTAGCGTTGGGGCACATTCACAAACCGCAGGTTTTACAGAAGAATAAAGTGATTTATGCAGGCTCTTTAGAGCCTCTTGATAAAAATGAGACAGGCGCTCACGGTTATATAAAAGGAGAAATCCGAAAAAAGGAAATTTACACAGAGTTTGTATCTTCATCTATAAGGGAATATAGAACTGTTTCCATACAGGTAGGAAAAGATACCACACAGTTTTCTTTAGAAAATGAAATACGGAAAACTATTGGGGAACAGGGAGAGGAGCATCTTTATACCATTCTTTTGGAAGGGAAAAAGCCTGTCCATACAGAATTTTTTACAGATGCTTTTTATAAGCTGGGGAATGTCAGAGAGATAGAAGATAAGACCACAATGGCATATTCCAAGGAACAGCTAAAGGAAAATTATAAGGGCAGTATTATGGAGGCATATCTTGCATTATTTGAGAAGGAAGAGCGTACAGAAGAAATGGAAAAGGCATTTCAATATGGCGTAGAGGCGCTTTTAGAGTCAGGGGAGGAGCTATTATGATTATCAATCGTCTGATTTTAAAGAACTTTGGAAAATTTCAAGGAAAAGAAATTGAGCTAAAAGAAGGAATAAACATTCTTTTCGGCGAGAATGAAAGCGGAAAGTCCACTATTCACGTATTTCTTCAAAGTATGCTGTTTGGCATGAAAAGAGGCAGAGGAAAAGCTTCCAAGACAGATATTTACAGCCGCTATATGCCATGGGAAAACGGGAACTGGTATGAAGGCAGTATGGTGTTTACCTGTGGAGAAAGAACGTTTCGTCTGGAAAGAGGCTTCGGAAAATTTGCAAAAGCGCCTATTCTTGTCTGTAAAACAGACGGAGAGATGCTTTCCGTGGAGCATGGAGATTTGGACATGCTTCTGGGAGGCATTACAGAGAATGTTTATGAAAATACAGTTTCTGTCGGACAGGCAAAAAGCCGGACGGAAGAGGGACTTTTAAAAGAAATCCGTGATTACCTGTCTGAATTTCAGGGGACAGGAGACTTTCGCTTTCATCCGGAACAGGCAGTGGAGATTTTAAAGAAGCGCAGGAAAGAGTTGGAGCAAAAGGAGAGGGAAGCTCTTGCAGAAAAGGAAAAGCAGGAGAGGGAAAGTGCTTTAAAAATTCATCTTGAGGAAGAGGAAATAGAAAATATTCAGAGAAAATTAAAAGAGAAGCTTTCAGGGGATGCTTCTGCAAGAGAAGTACAAGAGAGGGGAAAAGGAAAAATCATTCTTTTGGCAATATTACTTTTAGTCGGAGCAGTGTTGGGCGTATGGGTTTGGAAAAGCCCGATAATGGCGATTGTACTCCCGCTTTTGCTGTTGGGAATGTATTTTGGACTGTCCTATCTGTTGTCACAAAAAAGGAAAAGGGAGCAGCAAGCTGCGAAAAAAGCTAAAACAGAAGAACGGAGAAGACTTTTAAAAGAAAGCCTTCAGGAGCGGCAAATGAAGCTTGAAAATCTGAAAGAAGCAGCAGCAGAGAGAAAGCATGATTATGATACAATAGAAAAAATACGCAAGGAAATACAGGCTGTTTCTATTGCAGAAGCTAAGATAAAAGAGGCAGCAGGAAATCTTCAGAAGCTTACAGGTCAAAAACTACAAGATGAAATCTCAGAAATTTTTGCACAGATAACAGGAGGGAAATATAAAAGAGTTCTTTTGACAGAAAATTTTGAAATTTATCTGGATACAGGAGAAAAATACCTTCAGCTTTATCAGGTGAGTTACGGAACAGCAGAACAGGTCTATTTGGCGCTTCGGCTGGCATGCGGTACAATCTTATGTCAGGAGGAGGAGCTTCCTCTTATTCTTGATGAGACTTTTGCCATGTATGACGAAAAACGCCTGATACAGGCTTTGAAATATATTAGTCAAAGGAAATCTCAGGTAATCTTATTCAGCAGCAATAAACGGGAAATACAGGCTTTAGAGAAGGCAGGAATACCTTTCTCTTTATCAAAGCTTTCATGAAAAGAGCCCCGGCAATACAGCCGAGGCTCTTTTCTGTTAGAAAGGAGGTGTTGACTCCGATATAGTATGAAGAAAAAATTAGCAATGATAATGATGTTTAAAATGTGTATTTTCATATTCTTCCATTTTAATCTTCACATAATTCCATGCCGTATGAATTGCAGGTGCCAGACCAGCAATTAACAAAACCACAGTTACAAGGCTGATATCCTGTGTAACCTGATAAACATAGCCGGCATACAAAATTGCAAATAACGCAGTACAAACACTTAAAATAGGGATAAATTTATCTTTCATAGTGGCACCTCCTGACGCTGAAAAATATATGAACTTTTTCTTTTATTATAATCCTAAAATCTGTTAATTTCAAGATAAGATTTTATTTTTTCAGACTTTCGCTATGTTTTTTCAGGAGTTTATTGATACGTTCAACAGGGTTCAAAAGTTTGCTGATAGAACCGTCATGATTTAAAGTATCAATAATTAAGGCAATATATTTACTCATATCACAGTTTACATAATAAGGTTTTTCCAACAGCTCATCTGTCTGGTATACCAGATTGGTAGTGAGCAGACGGTCAAAAGTACCTTCCTTGTAAGCCTTGTCAAATCTTTCCAAACCGTTGGTGAAAAGACCAAAAGTGGAGCACATAAAGATTTTCGCAGCGCCTCTTTGTTTCAGGAGTGCAGCTACCTCTAACATACTGTCACCGGAGGAAATCATATCATCGATGATAATCATGTTTTTTCCGGAAACGTCAGCGCCTAAGAACTCGTGAGCAACAATAGGGTTTCTTCCGTCTATGATTGTGGAATAATCACGGCGTTTATAGAACATACCCATATCTACGCCAAGTACATTTGCAAGGTAAATCGCACGTCCCGTACCGCCTGCATCAGGGCTGATAACCATTAAATGGTTGCTGTCAACAGCCAAATCAGGCTCTGCACGAAACAGTCCTTTGATAAACTGGTAAGCCGGCTGAACTGTTTCAAAGCCGTGGCGAGGGATTGCATTCTGTACACGAGGGTCGTGAGCGTCAAAAGTAATGATGTTGTCTACACCCATATTAGTCAGCTCCTGAAGCGCCAGAGCGCAGTCTAAAGACTCTCTGCCTGTTCTTTTGTGCTGGCGGCTTTCATAGAGAAACGGCATAATTACGTTTACTCTGCGGGCTTTTCCTCCTACGGCAGCGATAATTCTCTTTAAATCCTGAAAATGGTCATCCGGTGACATGTGGTTTTCCTGTCCGCAAACCTTGTAAGTAAGGGAATGGTTACATACATCTACCATGAGGTAAAGGTCATCACCACGTACTGACTCACCCAGAACACCTTTGGCTTCTCCTGAGCCAAAACGAGGAGTCTGTGCATTTACTAAATAGGACTCTCTTTGATAGCCTTCAAATTTCAGGTCATTTTTTTCCTGATGGTCTCGGTCTTTTCTCCAGTTCACAATGTAATCGTTTACCTTGTTTCCCAGCTTTTCACAGCTTTTTAACGGAATAATACCAAGACGTCCCACAGGAAGGGAATCTAAAGGGGTTGCAGTTTTTGGTGGCATTGGTGACATTTTCATTTTCCTCCTAAAAGTCTTTTTTGAATTCTTATGTCATTTCCGACCAGCTTCAGCAGGGTGTATTTGCTGGTGACTCTGGAAAAGGTTCTTTCTGAATAGGTATCCAGAAAATCTTCCATAGTAAGATTGGTAGAAATAACAGTTGATTTTTTATTGATAATTCGCTCATTGATGCAGCAAAAGAGCTGAGAAGAAATAAAGCTGTTGGTAAGCTCTGTGCCTAAGTCATCAATAATGAGCAAATCACAGTCGAAAACAAATTGTGCCATATCGGCGGCTTCTGCGTCCTTTTCAAAGGCATTTTTAGACAACAAATCAAATAAATCGAAAGAAGTAAAATATAAAACAAAAAAAGAACGGTCTAAAAGTTCTTTTGCAATACAGTGGGTAAGATAAGTCTTTCCCACACCGGTATCTCCGTAAATAAGGAGATTATTGCCAGAGGGGAAGTCGTCAATAAAATCCCATGATTTTTCATAAGCATTTTTCGCAGAGTCTAAAGAAGTAATTCCGCTGGAAGCATCTGTAAAATCAGAAGAATAATAATCAAAAGAAAAATGACTGAAATTCTCTGTGTTCAAGATGCTTCGGATATTAGACTGGGTATACAGTAAATCAACGGCAGCCTTTTGGAAGCAGGCACATTTTTCAGAACCGATGTAGCCGGTATCCTTGCAAAGAGGACAGTCATAGTGCATATCCAGATAATCCTTAGGATAACCGTTTTGTGCAAGAATTGCTGCACGTTCCTTGGAAAGCTGCTGTATTTTTTCAGAAAGATTAAAGTCCTCCTCTTTTACAGCGCCAAGGACAATGCGGGCTTTTAAAAGTCCAAGAGCCGCAATTTCCTTGCGGATTTCTGCCAGTCTGGGCATTTTTTCTTCTGCCTGTGCAATTCGTTCACTTTGTTCATGCTTATGAAGAAGCTGCTTTTGATTATAGCTGCGCATAAGTGCGTCATATTGAAAGTTTTTAAGTGACACAGTAAATCTCCTTACCTTATTTGTTCAGAAGTTGTTTTTCAAGCTCTGCCATGTTGTAATTTCGCTGATGGAAATTGTTAAATTTATTCTTTGACGGAGCAGGCTGAGGTTTGGATGCCGTAGTTTTGGCAGCCTTTTTCTGCTGGAAGCTCTGGTCTAAAGCATCGATATCAGATAAATGATGAACCCCCTTTTTAAACCAGCTTTCTAAAATACTGTCAGCATAAGAAAAGCTTGCTTTTCCCGTTGCAAGAACTGTGCGATTACATGCTTCGGAGATAATTTCCAGCGTAAATCCATACTGGTTCAGCCATAAATTCATGTATTGGATTTCCTTATCCAGAGGATTTCGGTTTTTAATACCAAAAGCTCTTAATATAGTAAAATAATTTTTGTTATAGAGGTTTGTTTCCTCTTTTGCTTCGGTGACGGTGGTAATATTCTGCTCTGCCCAAGCAAGCCCCACCTTCTTAATATATGCCATACTGGTGCTGCCCTTAGACACGCAATATTCAATCAGGTATTCCAGCAGGTCTGAAGAAAGCTTTACCTCGTCATATAAATAGAGTAAAGTCTGCATATCGGTAGGGGAAAGATTTTTTCCCAGATATTGTTCCGCAATGAACAGAAGCTGCCGCACTTCACTGTTATTTTTCAGCTCTTTGACTTTATCCGGTGTAAGTGAAAAATCGGCGGATACTGTTTTTTCCGCAGTGACTGCAGTTTCATTGAGCGAAGCTTGCTTTTCCTTTGGAGAATGAAATACAATTTCCCTCAGATTTCCGTTTCCGTCAAAAACAATGTCCAGCACACCGCAGTTTTTCCAGTAGCGGAGAGCTCTCTGAATATCTGCCTCTGTACAATTAAAAGCATCAGCGATAGAGGATAAATTTAATGCAGTTCCTTTTCCGGATGCGTGACGCAGAAGATAGAGATAAATTTTAACAAATTCTCCATTAGCGGACGGCATATAAAAATCCAGAAAAGAATTAGAAATAAAGGTAAATTCCTCCGGAAAGCTGTTATAAACTTTAAATTGTCCCATGTTACACTTCCTTTACGTTTCCATACTATCTTTATAATCATGTTCAGTATAGCACAGAACTTTTGAAAAGAGAACCAGCTTTTTTTTCGACAGCAAAAAACACAAGAGGATAAAGAAATTTGTGGGAAATGTGGATAATGTGGATAAAAAAGTGGATGGCTTTTTATTGCAAACCTAAAATTGTCGAAAAAATAAGGAATTTAACATATTTTTGCTTCAACTGCTGTCGAATTATGTCAACTATATAATGCACAAAAAAATCCACATGCTCAGGGGTATGAACATGTGGAAGACTTAGTGGATAGTGTGGATAACTCTATTGACCAAGGATACTTTCGCCGATTTTATACACATCTCCGGCACCCATAGTTATCAACACATCTCCGTTGATACAATTTTCTAATAAAAATGCTTCAATTTCATCAAAAGTAGGGAAATAATAAGCTTTTCCGCCTCTTTCGTTGATTTTGTCACATAAGTCAGAGGAAGAAACTCCCAGATTATCCGTTTCTCTGGCAGCATAAATATCTGCTAAAATTACACGCTCTGCGGTTGCAAGCACATCTGCAAATTCATCCATCAGGGCTTTTGTACGAGTGTAAGTATGAGGCTGGAATACACACCATGTTGTTTTATGCGGATAATTTGCGGCTGTTTTTAAGGTTGCCGCAATTTCTGTCGGATGATGTGCATAGTCGTCAATAATTGTGACGCCGGCTACTTTCCCCTTGTACTGGAAACGGCGGTCTGTTCCGCCAAAATGCAGAATTCCACGTCTTACAGTATCTAAGTCAAAACCAACCTTCTCACCTAAGGCGATGGCAGAGAGAGCATTGGATACATTGTGAAGTCCGGGTACGGCAAGAGAAAATCTGCCGATACACTGTCCTTTATGCAGACAGTCAAAAGAAGCGTGTGCTGTTTCATCAAAAGTAATATTTGCCGCAGTGTAGTCCGCAGCTTTTTCCAGTCCATAAGTAATGACTTCACACGGAAGCTTGTCAGTGATTTCTTCTACATTTGGAATATCGCCGTTAATAATCAAAGTACCGTCGGCAGGAAGCTTTTCTGCAAATAAACGGAAAGAGTGGCGAATGTCATCCAAATCCTTAAAGAAATCCAGATGGTCCGCATCAATGTTTAAAATAATGCTGATTTTCGGGAAAAAGCTTAAAAAGCTGTTTGTGTATTCACAGGCCTCAGTTATAAATGTTTCGGAATTTCCTACACGGATATTTCCATGAATGGCAGGAAGAATACCGCCTACGGAAATCGTTGGGTCAGCCTCAGCCTCTAAAAGTACGTGAGAAATCATAGAGGTCGTGGTTGTTTTGCCGTGAGTTCCTGCTACTGCAATGGGAAGACGGTAATTTTTCATAATCTGTCCTAAAAGCTCTGCACGGGTAATCATAGGAATACCTTTTTCTTTGGCACAGGCAAATTCCGGATTATCCTCGTGAATTGCCGCTGTGTATACCACAAGGTCAATATCGTCTGTAATGTTAGAAGCTCGCTGGCCGATATAAATTTTTGCCCCTTTTTCTTCCAAATGCTGAGTAAGTTCAGAGACTTTGGAGTCAGAACCGGAGATTGGGAAAGCTTCTCCCAAAAGTATTTCCGCAAGTCCACTCATACTGATACCGCCGATACCAATGAAATGGATGTGAAGCGGTTTATGAAAATCAATCTGATACATAATAATCCCTTCTTTAAAATATATTTTATTTCCTATTATAATCAAGTTTCTTTAAAATGGAAACCCCTTATTTGAAAAACGGCTGTAAAGGATAGGTAAAATGTAACAAAAAGTATAAAAATGTCGAAAAAAAATTGGTAAATATGTTCACATTTTAGATGCAGTGTGATATAATGGTAGCATCATAGAAAGATACAAGAGGTGATGGCATGATTAAGAAAGAGATGATTGCGATGCTTCTGGCCGGCGGTCAGGGCAGCAGACTTGGCGTTCTCACTGCAAAGGTAGCAAAACCGGCAGTAACCTTTGGAGGAAAGTACAGAATTATCGACTTTCCACTGAGCAACTGTATCAATTCAGGTGTAGATACAGTTGGTGTACTGACTCAGTACCAGCCTTTGCGTTTGAATACCCATATTGGTATAGGAATCCCATGGGATTTGGATAGAAATGTAGGAGGAGTTTCCATTTTGCCTCCTTATGAAAAGAAAACAAATACAGAATGGTATACAGGTACAGCGAATGCGATTTACCAGAACCTGGCATATATGGAAAATTATAATCCAGATTATGTGTTGATTTTGGGTGGTGACCATATCTACAAAATGGATTATGAAATTATGCTGGATTTCCACAAGGCAAATAAGGCGGACGTGACCATAGCATGTATGCCGGTGCCATGGGAAGAGGCATCCAGATTTGGTTTGGCAATTACAGATGAAACAGGAAGGATTACTGAATTTGAAGAAAAACCTGCGGAGCCTAAGAGTAATCTTGCTTCTATGGGAATTTACATTTTCAGCTGGCCTGTTTTAAAAGAAGCGCTGATTGCCTTAAAAGACCAGTCAGGCTGCGACTTTGGTAAACACATTCTTCCATATTGCAAAGATAAGGGACAGAGATTGTTTGCTTATGAATACAACGGATATTGGAAAGATGTAGGTACCTTAGGTTCTTATTGGGAAGCAAACATGGAGCTCATTGATATTATTCCTGAATTTAATTTATATGAAGAATTCTGGAAAATATACACAAAGGGTGATGTAATTACTCCACAATATATCGCCGCAGACGCTGTTGTAGAAAAGAGTATTATCGGAGAAGGAACAGAGGTTTACGGTGAAGTACATAATTCTGTAATCGGCGCAGGCGTTACCATTAAAAAAGGAGCGGTTATTCGTGACTCCATTATTATGAAAGGGACAATCATCGGAGAACATGATGTGATTGACAAAGCCATTATTGCAGAAAACGTAACAGTGGGTGATAACGTAGTCATGGGTATCGGTGAAGAAGTGCTGAATAAAATTAAACCAAACGTATACTCCTTTGGGCTGGTAACAGTGGGAGCAAATACAGTAATTCCATCCAATGTCAGCATTGGAAAAAATACAGCGGTTGTAGGTGCAACTGCACCTGAGGATTATCCGGACGGAATATTGGACAGCGGAGAAATTTTGAATAAGGAAGGTGAGACAGAATGAGAGCAATAGGTATTATTCTTGCCGGCGGCAATAATTACAGAATGAAAGAATTGTCAAATAAGAGAGCGATTGCAGCTATGCCCGTAGCGGGAAGCTACCGCAGCATCGACTTTGCTCTTAGTAATATGTCAAACTCCCATATTCAAAAGGTAGCAGTATTGACACAGTATAATGCGAGGTCCTTAAACGAGCATTTAAGCTCCTCAAAATGGTGGGATTTCGGAAGAAAACAAGGCGGTTTGTTTACTTTTACTCCTACCATTACACCGGATAACAGCTTTTGGTATCGTGGCACGGCAGATGCCATTTACCAAAATCTGGATTTTCTGAAAAACAGTCATGAGCCGTATGTGGTAATTGCTTCCGGTGATTGTGTGTACAAGCTGGATTATAATAAGGTTTTGGAATATCACATTGCCAAAAGAGCGGATATCACTGTTGTATGTACAGATGTGAACGATGAAGATGCTACTCGTTTTGGCTGTGTTAAAATGAATGAGGACTGCAGAATTGAAGAATTTGATGAAAAACCAATGGTAGCGCAGTCTAATACGGTTTCTACCGGTATTTATGTTATCCGAAGAAGACAGCTTATCGAGTTAATTGAAAAATGCGGTATGGAAGGTCGTTATGACTTTGTTAAAGATATTTTAATCCGTTATAAAAATCTGAAACGTATTTATGGCTATAAGATTAATTCTTATTGGAGCAACATCGCTACGGTAGAGTCTTACTACAAGACAAATATGGATTTCTTGAAGCCGGAAATCAGAGATTATTTCTTCCGTCAGTATCCGGGAGTACAGTCTAAAATTGATGACTTGCCACCGGCAAAATATAATCCGGGTTCATCTGTGAAAAACAGTTTGATTTCCAGCGGATGTATCATCAACGGTACGGTAGAAAATTCTGTATTGTTTAAGAAAGTTTTTGTTGGCAATAATTGTGTGATTAAGAATTCTATTATTTTAAACGATGTATATTTAGGGGATAACACACACATTGAGAACTGTATTGTGGAAAGCAGGGATACTATTCATGCAAATTCCTATTACAGCGGAGAAGACGGTATCAAAATCGTAGTTGAGAGGAATGACCGCTATGTTCTTTAGGCAAAATGCCTGAGTGGAACAGACTCCAAAATAAAAGACAGAAAAATACGACTGCAAAAGGCGGCAATGAAAGGGGAAGGACATTATGAACATCACAGATGTAAGAGTAAGACGTGTAGCAAAGGAAGGCAAAATGAAAGCAGTGGTTTCTATTACCATTGATGAAGAGTTTGTAGTACATGACTTCAAGGTTATTGAAGGCGAAAAAGGACTGTTTATTGCTATGCCAAGCCGCAAGGCAACAGATGGAGAATATAGAGATATCGCACATCCGATTAACTCAGCAACCAGAGAAAAGATACAGAATATTATTCTGGAAAAGTACGAACAAGTATTGGCGGAGGAGCCTGTGGAAGAGGCAGAAAATTAGATATATAGTCTGAGACTGGGGAAGTTCCCCAGTCTTTTTATTCCATAAGAAATTACGCTCTATGAGATTTTTTTAACAGGGAGCTGTAATTGTGTAATATGTTCTGTTTCGTCTGAAGAAATATGAATATCTACCCACAGTAGTTCCAATAATTCACCATGGACAGTGAGATGGTGCTTTTTAGCATATTCTGCCAGTTTCAGTCCCCATTGAGTGCTTTGGGAATAACTGCCTCGGTAGGTGACACAAAGATAGTCTCCTCCGGGAATGAAATTCTCACCTTGCTCGTCAATAAGAAACACAGATTGATAGGAAAGAACTTTTTTATCCTGCAGGGCAGACAGGGAAATCCTGGTTCCAATTTGATTGCTTCCAATGATATACAGTCTGTCTTTGTCCAGGTTAATAAGACGCTCAATCAGAATGTCCATTTCTTCAGCAGCATGATAACCTTCGGACAGATTGTGACAGCGGCGGGGAGGCAGTGTGATTTGTTCAATTTTATAAAGTGGAAGAGTCTGGGCACAGCGTATGGTATTTAGTCGCTGTGCTACATTTTTTTGTAGTTTTTGGAGATACTGCATTTGCTGTTGGATTACTTCTTGTTCTTCTTCTAAAAGTTTTAAGGAAGATGAAGTAGTGTGATTTTCCAAATATTCTCGGATTTGCTCCATAGTAAAGCCTATGGAGCGGAGATCACGGATTACATTTAATCGCCAAATATCATGTATACTGTAATGGCGGTAGCCGGATTCAGAACGCTCTGGCTGTATTAAACCAATTTCTTCGTAATAGCGTATAGAATCAACTCCAATTTTATACAATTTAGAAATTTCTCCGATTTTAAAATACTGTTTCATTATTTATATTCTCCTGCTTGACTCTAGTATAATACTAGAGTTTATAATGGGTTCAGAATTATCAAAAGAAAGGAAAGAAAAATGCGTTCTATTTGGAAAGAAATTAAATTATCTTCTGTTTTGCTTCTGCTGGCGGGAAGTGCCTTGTTGGCTTTTGGGCTTTATAATGTCCATTCTATATCTAATGTTACAGAAGGAGGTATTCTTGGATTGACACTTCTTTTGGAACATTGGTTTGGAATTTCACCATCATTTTCCGGTTTTCTTCTGACGGCATTGTGCTATTTCTTAGGATGGAAAATTTTAGGGAAACGTTTCCTTGTATTTTCCTTTATATCTGCCATAGGATTTTCTGTTTTTTATGGGATTTTTGAACAGTTTGATCCACTGTTTCCTCAAATTGGTGAGATGCCTTTTTTAGCAGCTGTGGTAGGTGCGCTTTTTGTAGGTATTAGTGTGGGAATTTGTGTAAGGGTGGGAGGAGCTCCTACAGGAGATGACGCTCTTGCTATGAGTTTATCTTCGGTACTGCCTGTAGATATTCAGTGGATTTATTTGGCCAGTGACCTTGTTGTGCTTTTCATATCCCTTAGTTATATTCCATTAAATAAAATTTTATATTCCCTTTTGACTGTTCTTTTATCAGGGCAGATTATTGGAATAATACAGAAAATAAGACTTCCTGCATCATTAGGAATGGCGGATATATATTAAAAGCTGTGAGAAAAAGTTGATTGATGATTTATCAATCAGCTTTTTTTATTTTATAGGAAATTGTGTTTTATGTAGTAAAAAACTCTTGACTATACAGTAACTGTATAGTATATGATACCCCCAGATTAAGGAAAAATCAAGAGAGGAGAAAAGGTTCTTATGAAAACAATATTTTCAAAAGTAAAGCTGAAATCAAGGCAAATAATTTTATTGTTTGCACTGGTATTATTGTCAGCGATAGGGCAAATGCTTTTACCATCTTTTTTGGCACAGATGATTAGTCATGGTGTTGCAGAAGGAGAAAATCGTGTAATTTGGATGTATGCAATAATTATGGCAGGTGTTACAGTATTTTCTTGTATTATCAGTTTTTTATCTGTGAAAATAGCATCTTATATTTCTACAGATTTTGCAGCACAACTACGAAATCAAGTTTTTTCTAAAGTGCAGGAATTTTCAGCAGCGGAAATGGATAAATTTGGGACGGCAAGCCTTGTGACAAGAAGCACTTCTGATATTACTAATGTACAGAATTTTTTGACACTGATGCTTCGAATTGGTTTACTTGCACCTATGATGGCTGCAGCAGGACTTATTTTTTCAGCTGCAACAGGAGGTGAAGTCAGTTCAGTACTGTTGATAGCCATTCCTGTCTTACTGATAGCATTAACTGTGATTGTGGTATTGGCTTCTCGCTATTCTATAAGTTTGCGAAAAAAGCTGGATCAGATTAACCGTTTATTTTTAGAGTCTTTGGAAGGGGTACGTGTTATTCGTGCATTTAACAGACAGAAAGCCGAGAGTGAACGTTTTGAGAATGCAAATAGGGATTATGCCGTAACAGCAATGGCAGCAGGTCGTATCACCAGCCTTTTAATGCCTGCCATTAGTGTGATTTTTGGTGTAACTACGGCAGCTGTTTTAGGAATGGGTGCTTATTATGTTAATACAGGTGCTATGGAGGTTGGTTCTCTGGTTGCAAATAGTCAGTACATTAGTATGGTGCTGACTTCAGTGATGATGTTATCGTTAGTAATTATGATGTTTCCAACGAGTTATGCTTGTGCGAAAAGAATTTCTGAAGTTTTAGAAACAGAGAGTTCTATTCGTGATGGAAAATTTTCAATGAAAGAGAAAACTATGCATGCAACAGTAGAATTTCGTCATGTAACATTTGCTTATCCGGGAGCAGATGAACCGATATTGAAAGATATAAGCTTTATATCACGACCGGGAGAAGTAACTGCAATTATAGGAGGAACAGGGCGAGGAAAATCAAGTATTTTAAAATTGATTCCAAGATTATATGATCCAATGTTCGGAGAAGTATTGGTTGATGGTATAAATGCGAAAGAATATCGTACAGAGGATTTACGTTCTATGATTGGATATGTTCCTCAAAAAAATGTACTGTTTTCAGGAAATATCGGAGAAAATCTTAATTTTGGAAAAGAAAATGGTACGGAGGAAGACTGGGAGCAGGCAGCAGGTATTGCATGTGCAGATGAGTTTATAAGTAAAAGAAAGCAAGGATATTATGATATGATTGCACAAGGTGGTACAAATTTGTCAGGAGGACAGAGACAACGTATGGCGATTGCTCGTGCAATGATGAAAAAACCGGAAATTTATGTATTTGATGATAGTTTTTCCGCTTTGGATATGAAAACAGATCGTCAGCTTCGTGAAAATTTAAAAAAGAATATTGGCGATGCAACGGTTATTATGGTAGCGCAGAGGATTAGTACCATTGTGGATGCGGATCGCATTTTGGTAGTAGATGATGGACAGATTGTGGGAAATGGAACACATGAGGAACTGTTAAAGTCTTGTTCTCTTTATCGTGAAATCGCAGAAATACAATTAGGAAAGGAGGCAGATTTGAATGAAAAATGCAATCATATTTAAAAGGCTATTGAAGTATTTGAAGGAATATCGTTTGCGTTTGTGTTTGGTTTTATTATCAGCTGTTATTAGTACTGCATTTATGGTTCTTGCACCATTTCTTGTGGGAAAAGTAACAACAACACTTTTTGCAAGTATAGAGGATGGCGTTTTTTATTGGGAAACTATTTTATGGCTTTTAGCTGCATTAGTTGCACTATATTTTATTTCCCAGACGTTTTCTTTTTTACAGGGATTTGGGATGGCAAAAATTACTGCAAATGTTATGCAGACCATTCGCCGGGAAATTAATGAAAAGATGCATCGCTTGAAACTGAATTATTATGATGTACACACTCATGGTGATATTCTCAGTATTATTACTAATGATGTGGATACTATAAATAATGCAATCAGTCAAAATTTAACAGCAGCAGTAACTCAGGTGACAACTGCGATTGGTGTACTTGTGATGATGTTGTTGATAAGCCCTTCCTTGTCTCTGATTCCGATTATTATGGTACCACTTTCTCTTTTAAGTGCTGCCGGTGTCATGAAGGCGAGTGAAAAGCATTATGGAGAACAGCAGGAACTGCTTGGAAAACTTAATGGGTATGTGGAAGAAATGTATAATGGACAATCTGTTGTTCAGACATTTAACTATCAAGAACGTGCAAAAAAGAGATTTGCACAGTTGAATGACGCATTGAAAAATAGTTCTCGGAAGGCAGAAACCACAGCGGGAGCAATAAGTCCTATTACTACCCTTGTAAACGATTTAGGGTATGTGCTTTGTGCAGCGATTGGATGTCTTTGGGCAATTGCAGGAAAAATTGCAGTGGGAAATGTGCAGGCAATGCTAGAATATACATGGCGTTTTGCAGAACCTTTTTCTGCGATTGCAGGAATGGTAGGAAGTTTTGGTGCGGCAGCGGCAGCAGGTAAACGTATTTTTAGTCTGCTGGATGCAGAAGAGGAAATACCAGATAGCCAGCAATGTATCGTTCCTAATGATTGTAGTGGACGAGTAACATTTGAAAATGTAAAATTTGGATATAGACCGGAGCATTTGTTGATGAATGGTATTAATCTGACAGTGGAACCGGGACAAAAGGTTGCGGTAGTAGGACCGACAGGAGCTGGAAAAACAACATTAATTAACTTATTGATGCGTTTTTACGAAGTAAATGAAGGTGCAATTAAAGTGGATGGCGTTAGAATTACAGATATGAGCAGAGAAGAACTTCGTAACCGATTTGGTATGGTTTTACAGGATACCTGGTTGTTTGAAGGAACCATTGGTGAAAATATCGGATATGCAGAAGATAACATGACAAAAGAGAAAGTGAAAGAAGCAGCAAAATCGGCTTGTGCACATAATTTTATTAAAACACTTCCTGGTGGATATGATATGGTGCTCACAAAAGGTGCAGAAAATATTTCGCAAGGTGAGCGTCAGCTTTTGACCATTGCCCGTGCAATTGCTTCTGATCCGGAAATTATGATTTTAGATGAGGCTACTAGTAATGTAGATACTCACACAGAGGTATTAATTCAAAAAGCAATGGCAGAGCTTATGAAAGGACGTACCAGCTTTGTGATAGCCCATCGATTATCTACAATTCGTGATGCAGATATGATTCTCTACATGGAGGACGGAGATATTAAAGAAGTGGGAAATCATGAGGAATTGATGAAAAAGAATGGGAAATATGCGGCACTTTATATGAGTCAGTTTGGATAATAAGGGTGAAAAAAGGAAACCTGTCTTTCCGGTAAGTAATATAATCCGGAAAGACAGGTTAAATTAATAATGCAGTCTCCATCCAGCAGGGTATTTATTTTTTAGGGTTGTACCTACAATTTTTCCCCAGCCTAAAGGAAAACCGTCAGTGCAAACAAGATGCCACCCTTTTTGAGGAGCTTCCGCCTCACTTAAAATTAAAGTTTCACCTTTCAGATAGCGCATCGCTCTTTCGTCAGAAGAAGACAGGTTTACAATATTATGGAAATCTTCCATCTGTAAAGACATGGCGAAAGGCTGACTAGGCTCAAATCTGTTTTTCTTTAATTCACCTAAGAAAAGTCCGTTGCGAAGGAATTTAATCCCCTTTAAAGAGGCAGTATCTGCTTCTGGAAGATAATAAACGTTTTCATTTCGAATATCAATTCTGTTAAAGTCCAAAGGTTGTGACATATTTTTGAAAAATTCATCTAAAAGCTTTTTAGATGTTTTATCAGGTTTTGTTGTTGGAGTAATTCTACTGGAAACAGAACATCCATTTTTTTTCATGAGAGCAAGAAAATGTCCTTCTCCTTCCATGTGATGAGGAAAAATACGGATACATTTCTTTAGACGAGTATCTTTATTTCCCCAGTCAGGGCAGCCTTTTGTAAAACCTTCATAGTCATCAAGAGTTAAAAGCTCTATTTCAGGGAAATTTTCCAAAATGAAAGAAATCAGTCCCTCGTTTTCGATGGGTGAAAACGTACATGTAGAGTAAAGCAGTTCGCCTCCTGGTTTTAACATGGAAATTGCCTGTGTAGCAATTTCCCTTTGCAGTTTACCGAAAAATTCTGGGCGGGTTTCGTCCCATGTTTTTGCAACATCAGGATCTTTGCGAAACATTCCTTCGCCGGAGCATGGCGCATCTACAAGAATTTTATCAAAAAATTCCGGGAAATATTTTGCCAGCTTTGCGGGTGTTTCATTTGTTACCATAGAATTTTTTATGCCAAATAGCTCCAGATTTCGCAAAAGAGCTTTTGCTCGGGAATTGCTGATGTCATTGGCTACCAGAAATCCGTTTCCTTGAAGCTTTGCACCTAATTCTGTTGCTTTTCCTCCAGGGGCAGCACATAAATCCAGTACGTATTCTCCCGGATTTACAGAAAATCGATTTGCAGGTGTCATGGCACTTGGTTCCTGCAGATAGTAAAGCCCGGCGAAGTAGTAAGGGTGTCGGGACGGTCTGTCATTTTCATCATAGAAAAAGCCATTATCAATCCATGGAATTGGTTCTAAATGAAAAGGGGATATTTTTAAAAATTCTTCAACCGAAATTTTATTAGTATTTACCCGTAAACCGAACTTTCTGGGAAAATCATAGCTTTGTAGAAATGCAGGAAATTCCTCACCCAGCATAGCTTCCATGCGGGATAAAAATTTTTCAGGAAGTTGTTTCATATACGAAGTCCTTTCTGTTAAAAAAGAGTCTTTGCTTCAAGTTTTCTGGAAAAAACTTTTTCTAATAGAAAAGCTACTGTTTCATTAGGGGCTTGTGCACGAAAATCTGCAAGCCATTGCTTTGCTTCAGACAGCATATCTGGAATATCTTCGTGGTTTGTATTACATTTTTCCATTAAGTCAAAAATATCACCAAGATAAATATCAGAATATAAATCCCAGAGCATTTCATGAAATGCGTGTAATTGAAGATAATCTGAAATTAAAGAAAAACGTCTGAAATCGCTAAAAGTCATAGGCAGTTCACCTAGAATTTTTTTGCGATCTTCTGTGCTACAAAGGCTGTAAAAAGTAATTTGTTCTAGTACATTATCTCTATTAAAAAAACTTACTTGTTCCATACGCTATTTTCTCCTATGTGCCATAATGCAAATATTTATAACTCTTTTATTATATAGCGCATTGCAAATGAAATCCAGACAAAACTTGAATAATTATGAAATTACACCAAATTATAACATCTATTAAGTAGATAGGCAAATGTATAATATTCATTCCTGAACAAATTTAATGCGGGAAATGGGGAAGATATTTTGGTAAGAAGGGGAAATTTGAAAAAAGAAAAATGCTGAAATTCTTATAGAATAAGACATTTCAGCATTGTCATGTTAATCGAAGCGACGTGATTCGAACACGCGACCTCTGCGTCCCGAACGCAGCGCTCTACCAAACTGAGCCACGCTTCGTTATTCAGTTGTTACCAACGAAAAATATTATACACATAATATAGGGAATTGTCAATGGAAATATTTATAAGTTCTAAACAAAATCTGCAAACATATATTTTAAAGATGAATAATAAAGAAGAGAGTCAGTGTATTATGTCAGGATACCGCAGGTTTATTGCATATGTATATGAGTATACATACGGAAAGAAGGGAAACGGAAAAGGCTTTATCCGTGTAGAGGCAAAGGACGGACTTTGCAGAATGGATTTTAAGCTTACAGGAATATGCAGTCAGGAATATGTGCCTGCCCGTGTTTACGGATATGTGAGGGAAAGAGGAGAATGTATTGCAATCCTGCTGGGAGAGTGTGATTTGGCGGGAAGCAGCGTGCAGTTTACCTTAGAAATACCGCAGATTAATATAGGGGACAGCTCCTATGGCTTAGGAGATATTAAGGGGCTGGTGATTTTGTGTCGGTCAGGTGAAACTTATGGCAGTGGTTGGGATGAAGAGCCTATTCAACCGGATGCTATTCGCTTTCCAAAAGAAGCAGATACAGATATGCCAATTAAGGAAAGCGAAGAAGAAAAAACAGATATGCAGTCAGAAATAGGAGAACCTGAAATAATTCCTATTATACAGGAAGAAAATATCGAGACAGAACAGGAACAGCCGGCAGAAGAAATCAGTACGCAGCAGGAAATTATATCCGAAGAGGAAGTGGATATAAAACCGAAGGAAAAGCAATCTGTTCTTGAGGCAGAAATAACAGAAACAGAAGAATTTATGCCATTTTCAGACGGCAGTGTACTGGAATGTAAGAGAATTACTCCTATGGATTATCAGCTTTTAGCAAATGAGGACAGGGGTCTTTTAAATAATCAGTTTTTGCGTCATGGATTTTCTCAGTATGGACATTTGCTATTGGGAATAAGACAGGAAGATAACAGGTATATTTTGGGCGTGCCGGGTGTTTATGAAAGGCAAGAAGCTTTAATGGCGGGTATGTTGGGATTTCCCTATTTCAAGGAAACAGGGGAAAGACAGCCGGACGGGAAGCTTCGTGGATATTGGTATCGCGTGGTTCATACAAAATAAAGGAAGGCTTGTCCAACAGAAAAAATTGTTGGGCAGGCTGTTTTCGTTTTAAAGTGTTAAATTTACTTGACCGTATAGAAGAGAAGGTTATATAATATAAGACATTGGAGATATATCGAAGTGGCTGTAACGAGCCGCACTCGAAATGCGGTTGTCCGAAAGGGCACGTGGGTTCGAATCCCACTATCTCCGTTTCAGGAGAGGGGCTGTCGAGTATGATTTTTGTTTCATGCGACAGCCTCTTTTTGTTTTATTTCATACAAAATTCCGCCAGTAGAAACAAAAGGAGATAGAGATGACAGAAGATGAAAGATTTATGCGGGAAGCCAAAAAACAGGCAATGAAAGCGTATGCTCTCAGAGAAGTACCTATCGGCTGTGTGATTGTATATGAGGGGAAAATCATTGCAAGGGGCTATAATCGACGCAATACAGATAAAAATACAGTGTCTCATGCAGAAATAAATGCCATCAGAAAAGCCAGCAAAAAGCTGGGAGACTGGAGATTGGAGGGCTGCACCTTATATGTGACCTTAGAGCCTTGTCAAATGTGCGCCGGAGCGATTATACAGGCAAGAGTGGACAGAGTAGTGATTGGGAGCATGAACCCGAAAGCAGGCTGTGCAGGTTCTGTTTTAAACCTTTTGGAAATGGACGGATTTAATCATAAAGCAGAAGTGACAAGAGGAGTTCTGGAGGAAGAATGCAGTAGCATGCTCAGTGGATTTTTTAAAGAGCTTCGGGAAGAAAAAGCAAAGAAAAAGCAGCAGGAAAGAGAGGGAGCAGTATGACAAGAGAAGAATTCAGAGAATTAATCGGTAGAGAAATTGTTATTTTAGATGGGGCAACAGGTTCAAACCTAATGAAAGCGGGAATGCCCAAAGGAATTTGTACAGAGAAGTGGATTTGTGAAAATCCGCAGCCTCTTATGAACCTTCAAAGCGCATATCAGCAGGCGGGAAGTCAGATTGTTTATGCGCCTACTTTTTCAGCCAATAAAATCAGCCTTGCCAATCATGGATTGGAAAATCAGGTGCATAGCCTGAATAAGCAGCTTGTAGAGATTTCACGCAGCGCAGTGGGAGAAAACTGCATGGTAGCGGGAGATTTGACAACTACCGGAAAACAGGATGCAGAATACGAGACTTTACTGGATGCCTATAAAGAGCAGATTGAGGCACAGCTGGAGGCGGGAGTTGATTTACTTGTGGCAGAAACAATGCTGGGAGTAACAGAGCCTATGGCAGTTTTAGATGCTGCCCGAGAATTGTGCAGCTTACCGGTGTTGTGTACTTTAACGGTAGAGTCAGACGGAAGTCTGTTTTTTGGCGGAAATATCTATGACTCAGCAGAGCTTTTAGAAGAAATGGGAGCAGATGCAGTGGGAATTAACTGCTCCACCGGTCCGGACCAGCTTCTGAGCGTGGTAGAAAATATCAGAAAAAGAATACATATTCCTCTAATCGTAAAGCCAAATGCCGGAAATCCTGTGATTGATGCCATGGGAAATCCTGTGTATTCTATGGGAGCAGAAGAATTTGCACGTCATATCAAACGTCTCATAGATGCCGGAGCAAATCTTGTGGGAGGCTGCTGCGGAACAACTCCTGCTTATATTGAGCAGCTTGTTAAACTGAAGTCTTCTTTTTAAACTGACGGCGCAGGAAAAGGAGAAGTCCCACAAGGGAGAATAAAACAAGGACAATTTTGGCAGCCTGAGAATAGTTGTGGAAATACTGTACTGCTTTTTGCCAGGAGGAACCTGCGGCAGCACCCAGAAAAATCAGAATAAAATTCCAAAGCAGGCTGCCTAAGGTCGTCATAAGAAAAAAAGGTCCTAAGCGCATTTGTGCAATTCCCGCAGGAATAGAGATAAGGCTTCTTACAATGGGGATAAAGCGGCACAGAAATACGGTATAGTTTCCTTTGCTGTCAAACCAGCTTATGGCCTTTTCGATGTCGTGAATGTCCAGATGAAGGGCTTTTCCAACAGGACCGTTTACCAGAGACTGAATTTTTTCCATGGAAAGGACGCTGCCCAATTCATAAAGGAAGATAGCTCCTGCAAGGCTACCTACGGTAGCGGAGACAACGACCCCGGGCAAATTCATTTGGGTAAAGGTGGTCATAAAGCCGCTGAAGGTAAGAATAACTTCAGAAGGGATAGGGGGAAAGATATTTTCAATCATAATGAGAAAGGCAATGCCAAGATAGCCGTAAGTGTTCAGAATTTCTACCAGCAAATCATTCATGAGAAGGTCACCGTTGTTTTTTTCTATGTCTATGCGAAAAGGATGCCGGATATTCGGCGGATATAAAAAGAAAAGTAAAAAGATTATTTTTATCGTGCGCCGCCCATCGAAACTTTTTCATGAACGTTACCTTTACAGTTAACTCGGCCCAGGCACCCTCACGGCACACAGAAGGTTCTGCTTAGTGCTGCTACATTCCTGTCCTGACACGGTTCACAGATTTCTGTTGCGTAAGACCCAAACGTCAACGCCACTTATAAAGGGCAGCTTCACAAAAAGAAGCCCCTCCGTTTGGCAACACCCCTGCTTTAGCGGATTGCAGGTACAGGGCACCGCTATCTCCCCGGCTGCACGATGTTAACAGTATAACGGCTTTTGGAGAAAATGTCAAATATAAGTTGTGAGGTAATATAAAATATTATATAATAGAAAAAGCCTTCTCCATTACACAGAAGGCAGATTAAAAGAAAAAGGAGAATTCACATGGGCTATACAGCTCTTTATCGTAAGTTCCGTCCTCAGGAATTTGAAGATGTAAAGGGGCAGGAGCATATTGTAACCACATTGAAAAATCAGATAAAAGCTGATAGGATTGGGCATGCGTATCTTTTCTGCGGTACGAGAGGTACAGGTAAGACTACCATTGCCAAAATTCTGGCAAGAGCAGTAAACTGCGAGCATCCGGTTGACGGAAGCCCCTGTAATACTTGTAAAACCTGTCGGGCAATTAATGAGGGTACTTCTATGAATGTCATCGAGATTGATGCCGCATCCAATAACGGTGTGGATAATATTCGTGAAATTCGTGAGGAAGTAGCATACCGCCCAACAACAGGTAAATATAAGGTTTATATTATTGACGAGGTGCACATGCTTTCAACAGGAGCTTTTAATGCACTTTTAAAAACCTTGGAGGAACCGCCGTCCTATGTTATTTTTATTTTGGCAACGACAGAAGCGCATAAAATTCCGATTACCATTTTATCCCGTTGTCAGCGCTACGATTTCAGACGAATTACGGCAGACACCATTGCAGCCCGCTTGCAGGAGCTCATGGATAAAGAGGGAAATGATGTTGAGGAAAAGGCAATTCGTTATATTGCCAAGGCAGCGGACGGTTCTATGCGAGATGCCCTTTCTCTTTTAGACCAGTGCATTGCTTTTTATTTAGGAGAAAAACTCACTTATGAGAAGGTTTTAGAGAATTTAGGGGCAGTGGATACACAGGTGTTCAGCCGCATGCTTCGTCAGATTTTGCAGCAGGATACGGCAGGCACAATAAAAACCTTAGATGAAATCATTATTCAGGGAAGAGAACTGGGACAGTTTGTCACAGATTTTATCTGGTATCTGCGTAATTTGCTTTTAATTTCTACCTCCGAGCATCCTGAGGAGGCAGTAGACGCATCAGCAGAAAATTTAGAGAGAATGAAAGAAGAGAGCAGTATGGTAGATGCGGAAACGCTTATGCGTTATATTCGCATTTTTTCGGAGCTTTCCAACCAGATAAAATATGCTTCGCAAAAGAGGGTATTGGTAGAAATTGCGTTGATTAAGCTTTGCCAGCCGGTTATGGAGATGAATTTGGACTCTCTTTACGACAGGGTTCGGGTTCTGGAAGAAAAGCTGAAAAACGGTGTGACAGTACAAAGTTTGCCTACTGAAAATTATGTTCGGACAAGGGCAGAAAATCCAGAGGAACAAATTCTAAAAGAAGAGACGGTAAAGCCGGAAAAAGCAGCGCCGGAGGATTTGCAGTATGTAAAAAAGAACTGGAATGCGATTATTCGTGATACCAAGGGGCTTTTGCAGCAGATGCTTTTGGACTCCATACCCAAGTATGACGGAAATACAGGAGAGCCAATCCTCTATGTGGAATTTCAGAATTTTCTGGCTCAGACCTGTATCGACAATCCCGACAATCTGGAAATGCTGAAAAATGCAGTTCGAAAGAAAATCGGAAAAGAAGTAGAAATAAAAATGATATTGAAAAACAGTGAAACCGGTCACGGAAAAAGCGGACTGGCGGAGATTTCCGTAGATGATTTAATTCATAAAAATATTAACATGGAAATTACAGTAGAAGATATGGAAGAATAGGAGGAATTTATTATGGCAAAAAGAGGAGGATTTCCGGGTGGTATGATGCCGGGAAACATGAACAATTTAATGAAGCAGGCGCAGAAAATGCAGCGTCAGATGGAAGAAAATCAGAAAGCATTAGAAGAAAAGGAATTTACGGCAGCAGCAGGTGGCGGAGCAGTAGAAGTAACTGTTTCCGGCAAAAAAGAAGTGTTAAAAGTAAAATTGGCAGAAGAAGTAGTAGATCCGGATGATATTGAAATGCTGGAGGATTTAATTGTAGCCGCAACAAATGAAGCGCTTCGTAAAATGGAAGAAGAGTCAGCAGCTGTTATGTCAAAATTAACAGGCGGACTTGGCGGCATGGGCGGAGGCTTCCCGTTCTAATGGAATATTACAGCAGTCACATTAACAAATTGATAGAAGAATTTTCAAGGTTGCCGGGCATTGGTGCAAAATCTGCACAGCGCCTGGCGTTCCACGTTTTAAATATGCCTAAGGAGCAGGTGGAGCAGCTTGCCGGCGCAATTACCAATGCCAAAGCAAATGTACAGTATTGTAAATGCTGTTATACTCTCACCGATCAGGAAATATGTCCGATTTGTAAAAACCCCAAGCGCAATCATCAGGTGATTATGGTAGTGGAAAACACCAGAGATTTGGCGGCATACGAAAAAACAGGGAAATTTGACGGTGTTTATCATGTACTTCACGGAGCTATTTCGCCTATGTTGGGAATAGGACCGGATGATATCAAATTAAAAGAGTTAATGCAAAGAATATCGCAAAATGATATAGAAGAAGTAATTATTGCTACAAATTCCAGTTTGGAAGGGGAAACTACGGCAATGTATATCAGCAAACTGATTAAGCCTACGGGAATTAAAGTCAGCCGGATTGCCAGCGGAGTTCCTGTGGGCGGGGATTTGGAATATATTGATGAAGTGACACTTTTAAGAGCCTTAGAGGGCAGAGTGGAGCTATGAGAAAAAAAGTTACGTCAACAGATATTGCGAAAGCAGCGGGAGTTTCTCAGGCAACAGTTTCTATGGTGCTGAATAAGAAATACAATGTATCTTTTTCAAAAGAAACCATAGAAAAAGTGGAGCGGGCTGCCGCCGAGCTTGGGTATACAATTCCGAAAAGACGACAGAGAAAGAATGTGAAGGACAGCAGACTTCTGGTGGTATTTTGTCCAACTCTTACTAATCCCTATTATGTTATGCTGCTTCAAGGGATTGAAACCGTTGCAAAAGAAAATGGTTACGGCGTCTTTGTTTGTAATACGCAAAGGGAACTGAAGTTGGAGGAACAGTATTTGAAAATGATGCACAGTGTTTCTCCGGCAGGGATTATTTATACTTGCAATCCCAGTAATCAATTCATGGAGCAGGTGGAAGAAATTGCCGAAAAAATTCCTTTAGTAATTATCAGTAACAGGGATAAAGTAAAAGTGGATGCTATCAATCAGGATAATACAAAGATTGGAAGCCTCATGGCAAGGCATTTGCTGGAGCTTGGACATCAAAAGGTAGCTTTTATAGCGCCGCCCCTTACAAAGAGACAGGCACAGCGTTTTCGCAGAGTAGAAGGATTTGTTAAGGAATTCGAAAAGGAAAATTTGTCTCAATTTGTGAGTATAAAGGCAGCGGATGATCACTGGGATGAAGTGCTGCCCAGTGTAGACTCGGAATACCGCATTGGCTACAATTTGACAAAAGAGCTTTTAAAGGAACGGCCTGATATCACAGCAATTGCCGGTTTAAATGACATGATTGCTTTTGGTATCATAGATGCTCTGCATGAGGAGAAATACCGGGTTCCGGGAGATGTATCCGTAATCGGATGCGACAATATTATCTTTTCTCGTATGATGCCCATGGCTTTGACTACCATTGAACACTTTGTTCCTTTAAAAGGAAGAGATGCCTGCGACATTATCATGAAAAAGATTGCAACAGATGCGCATTTGTATCAGGAAATTACACCTGTAAGTATTTATCACATTGAATATGAACCCAAATTGATTGTGAGAAAGACAACTTCTTATGTCAGAGCAAGGGAGAAAAAGCAAAAAAATAATTAAATAAAAGCACAAAAATTATTACTAATAATATTGCGCTTGTTGTGTAGCAATAATGAGAATTTGGATAAAAGTGTTAATAAAAATACAGATTATTAGTAAATAAAATTATTGATAATAAAACCGCAGCTTGCATAACCTCATTAAGGGGAGTAAACTGTAAATATCAAATAAAGTTGCCTGTGGGGCGTGATATGGAGGTATTTATTATGAAATTTTTTATTGACACAGCAAAGGTAGAAGATATTAAAAAAGCAAATGACATGGGAGTTATTTGCGGGGTAACTACAAATCCGTCTTTAATTGCCAAAGAAGGAAGAAAATTCGAGGAAGTAATCAAAGAGATTGCGTCTATTGTCGACGGACCAATCAGTGGCGAAGTGAAGGCTACTACAACTTCGGCAGAAGGCATGATTAAAGAAGGACGGGAGATTGCCGCAATTCATCCCAATATGGTTGTGAAAATTCCTATGACAGCAGAGGGTCTAAAAGCAGTCAAGGTATTGACAGCAGAAGGGATTAAAACCAATGTTACTTTGATTTTTACGGCAAATCAGGCGCTTTTGGCAGCCAGAGCAGGGGCAACCTATGTTTCTCCGTTTTTAGGGAGATTGGATGATATTTCCACAAGCGGAGTAGAGCTTATCCGCACAATTTCGGATATGTTTGCTGTTGCAGGCATTGAAACAGAGATTATTGCAGCCAGCGTAAGACACTCTATGCACGTAACAGATTGCGCTCTTGCAGGGGCAGATATTGCTACGGTACCATACAAAGTAATTGAGCAAATGCTGCATCATCCGCTGACAGATGCCGGAATTGAAAAATTTAAAAAAGATTATATTGCGGTATTTGGTGAATAATGCAGGTTGGCATACCGGTTATCATCTGCTATAATGACATGGAAAATCAGATTTTGGATTTTTATTGTATATCAGGAGGAAAGAAATGAACAAGTTAGAACTTCAGAAGATGGCTAACGAAATTCGTAAAGGAATTATAACAGCTGTCCATTCTGCAAAAGCCGGACATCCGGGAGGCTCTTTGTCCGCAACAGAAGTATTCACTTATTTGTACTTTGAAGAAATGAATATTGACCCGAAAAATCCGAAAAAGGCAGACCGTGACCGTTTTGTACTTTCTAAAGGTCATACTGCACCGGGATTATATTCTGCTTTAGCACACAGAGGATATTTTCCGGTAGAGGACTTGGTGACATTACGTCATATTGGTTCTTATCTTCAGGGACATCCGGATATGAAGCACATTCCGGGAGTTGATATGTCCAGCGGCTCCTTGGGACAGGGTATTTCTGCGGCAGTAGGAATGGCGCTTTCAGCTAAATTAAGTGGAGAGTCTTACCGTGTTTATACACTGCTTGGTGACGGTGAAATTCAGGAAGGACAGGTTTGGGAAGCAGCTATGCTTGCAGGACATAGAAAGCTTGATAACCTTACTGTAATTGTAGATAATAACGGGTTACAGATTGACGGAAATATTGAAGACGTATGTTCTCCATATCCGATTGATAAAAAATTTGAAGCTTTTAACTTCCACGTAATCAATGTGGAGGATGGCAATGATTTTGACCAGTTAAAGGCTGCTTTTGACGAAGCAAAGACAGTAAAAGGAATGCCTACGGCGATTATTATGAAGACAGTGAAGGGAAAAGACGTTTCCTTTATGGAAAATAATGCCGGATGGCACGGAAAAGCTCCAAACGATGAAGAATTTGCCATTGCAATGGCTGACTTGGAAAAGGTAGGTGAAGCATTATGTCAGAAGTAAAGAAAATTGCAACCAGAGACAGTTACGGAAATGCGTTGGTAGAGTTAGGAAAAAAATATGAAAATCTGGTAGTTTTGGATGCTGACCTGGCAGGTGCTACAAAGACAGCTACATTCCAGAAGGCTTTCCCGGAACGCCATATTGACTGTGGTATTGCAGAAGGTAATATGGTAGGTGTTGCAGCAGGACTTGCAGCAACAGGAAAGGTTCCTTTTGCAAGCTCCTTTGCTATGTTTGCGGCAGGACGTGCTTATGAGCAGGTTCGTAACTCTGTGGGATATCCACATTTAAATGTAAAAATCGGTGCAACACATGCAGGTATTTCCGTAGGCGAAGACGGCGCAACACACCAGTGTAACGAAGATATCGCTCTTATGAGAACTATTCCCGGCATGGTTATCTTAAATCCATCTGATGATGTAGAGGCAAGAGCGGCAGTGGAGGCTGCTTATCATCATGAAGGACCGGTATATCTGCGTTTCGGAAGACTTGCAGTTCCGGTAATTAATGATAGAGAAGACTACAAATTTGAAATCGGTAAAGGAATTGTATTAAGAGAAGGCAAAGATGTTACAATCTTTGCAACCGGCTTATGCGTAAACGAAGCGTTGCAGGCAGCAGAAAAACTGGCGGCAGACGGTATTGACGCAAAAGTAATCAATATCCATACAATTAAACCGTTAGATGAAGAATTAGTAGTAAAAGCTGCAATGGAGACAGGTAAAGTTGTAACAATAGAGGAACACTCTGTAATCGGAGGTCTTGGCGGTGCTGTTGCAGAAGTTCTCTCTGAGAAAGCGCCTACAAAAATGCTTCGTATCGGAATTAACGATGTGTTCGGCGAGTCCGGGCCGGCGCTTAAATTATTAGAAAAATATGGAATTGATGCAGCAGGCATTTATGAAAAAGTAAAAGCTTTTGTATAAATTTCTGCGTATGAAAAATCCTCGGCTTTTATGCCGGGGATTTTGTGAAATAAAAAGGGGAGTGATACAATGAGAGCGGGTAAAAAAAGAAAAAGGGGGAAGCATACGGCGCTTTCTCCCGGAAATGAGGAATTTTACAGTTATATTAAGGATTTGGTGCATCATCCCTATGTACTGAAAATGAAGAAGTTTCCTCATCACTGTGAGACCAGTTGCTATCAGCACTGCTTGAACGTGGCTTATTATAACTATCGGATTTGCAAGTTTTTTCATTTAGACGCAAGAAGTGCGGCACGTGCCGGAATGCTTCACGATTTATTTTTATACGACTGGAGAGGGCACAGAAAGAAAACCGGGGACCCGGTACATGCTATGACGCATCCTCACAGAGCCCTTCATAATGCAAAGAAATATTTTCATTTAAACCCTTTAGAGGAGGAAATGATTGTAAAACACATGTTTCCTGTGACACCAATTCCTCCCATGCACTGGGAAACCTGGATTATTACTCTTACGGATAAATATTGCGGAACCTGTGAGATTGGGCGTTATTATTATAAAGTCTGGTTCCCGAGAGGCGCGTATGCCTTAATTAAGGGGATTGTGAAAAAAGTATTTGGTCCGGACTATGAATATGAGGACTATGTTCTGCCTTTTGGTAAGGAAGAAGCGGCAGCAGCAGACAGCGGTGTGAATTTTGTAAAGCTTCGAGTGCGTTCGGAAGGCAACTGGAAAAAGGGACCGGCGGGAAACAGACGAGGACCAAAGTATTGACGGTGAGCCAGTAAAATGCCGGAGACAATGGAGTCGGCCATTTGTACCACAGTGGCAAGGCGGGTGCTTTGCAGAAGAAAGTGGTCAAATGCTCCGGCGATATTTACAATTCCGGTGATGGAGATATCGCCCACAGGCGGTAAGCTCTTGTGTACACCTAATCCCGGTTCCAGAGCTCCTTTGGAAACAGTGAGAAAGCCCACGTGGCTTTTTGTTCCTAAAGAAGCGTCAATAGCAATCATAAGACTGTGAGGATGCCGGTTTTTCAGCATGCTTATGGTCTTATTTAAGTTTAAGGCGTGAACAGGCTGCGCAAGAGTTCCATAGATGTAAGTGGACTTTAAAGGCATTTTAGACAGACTGTGTCCCACCAACGGACCAAGGCTGTCTCCTGTAATGCGGTCGCTTCCGATACATAAAATAACTAATTCGTCAAAATTTTTCCTGCATGAGGTAAATAAATCATAAAGCACAGTGCCCAGTTTTGTATCTGCGCCGGAATTTTTATTTTCGATATAGTAAACAGGCTGTGTTTCATTTGGCATAATCTTAAATCCTTTCTTTGTCCTATTGCTGTTATTCTGTCCGTTTCTTTGGAATTTTATCCTGAAAAAAATGTCGTAAAAAAAAGCAGAATAGCCCACCAAATGCGCTAAATTTCGCAACCGGAATATGTTATCCTTTCATTCAAAAAGGGGTGACTGATTATGATAGAGATTGTTTATGAAAAGGAAAAACAAAAGCCTGAGGGAAACGAAGGATATTTTCGTATTCCAAATAACATACGCCAGATAGGGGAAATTACAGGAACACAAAAAATCTATATAGAAGACTATGCGTATACTTATCTTTGTAGAATAGCTACTGAAAATTCTCACAAGGGAATGGCTGCAATTTTAATGGGGCAGTCGAATTGGAAGGATGGAAACTCCTATCTTTTTATAAAAAGTGCAGTAGCTTTGGAAGAAATGGAAGTCAGCGAAGAACATTTGGCGTTTACGCAGGAAATTTGGAACCATGTATATGAGAAGAATAAAGAATATTTTCCGGAGCAGGAGGTAGTGGGCTGGTTTTTATCTATACCGGGGTGTTCTATGGAGCTTCATGAGATTATTTGCCAGACGCACTTAAACCATTTTGGCGGGAACGATAAAATTCTGCTGGTGAGAGAGCCGTTGGAAAAGGAGGAAGCTTTTTATCGCTATGAAGACGGAAAGATGTCAAGGCAGACCGGTTTTTATGTATATTATGAAAAAAATGAGCCTATGAGAAGTTTTTTGATTTCTCAAAATGCCAAACAGGAGAAAAAGACAGAAGAAGTAGACGACTCTGCGGTACATACCTTCCGCAAAAAAGTGGAGATGAAAAGCGAGACAGAAGAAAAATATAAATTTCCGGTATTTAAGACAGTGGGTGTTTGTGCGATGGCAGCTGCACTGGCAGTAGGAGTTCTTTATGCGAATGACTATAAAAAAGAAAAAAGCAGCAAAACCGCTGTTGCCAGCATAAAAGAGAAGGAAGAAGAACCGGTAAAAGTAACACCGGTAAACGGTACACCGGATGAAAACACAAAGTCTGAGGAAACAGAAGAAGTGAAGGAAGAGATTCCCAAAGAAGAAGTTCAAAATTCTCAACCCGCAAATGTATCTGCTCAAAATTCATATATCATTCAGCAGGGAGATACTCTTACAAAAATCAGTATAAAAAATTACGGAAATGCAAAGCGGGTGAAAGAAATCTGTGAATTAAACCAAATACAGGAAAACGATTTGATTTATCCGGGACAAACAATTTTACTACCATAACAATTTGTGCTATACTTATGAAAAATACGATTAAGGAAGAAATTTATGAATGTAAAAAAACATACTTCTGAAAATAATAAAGTAATACAGCTATATAAAAATAAATGGAACCGGAAGTGGTTTATTCCCTTGGGAATACTGATTTTTATATTGATGGTTATTTTAGGCATCAAATATCATGTATATCATAATTATCGCACGCTTGCATCCTCCGGCAATGAAGATACACAATCATCAGGCTATATTCCGTTGGGGGACAGACTTTTGAAATATGGGGATGATGGAGCTTATCTTTTGTCTCAGTCTCACGAAATTCTCTGGAATTATACTTTTGAGATGAGCAATCCTTCTGCGGATGTAAGAGGAGAAAAAGCGGTTATTTATGATAAAAAAGGTACAAAAATGTTTGTCCTGGATAAAAATAAGCCAATATCTGATATGGAGACAAAGTTTCCTATTTTGCAGGCGGAAATTACGGAAAAAGGTTCTGTGGCGGCTGTCTTGCAGGATGGCGA